>NZ_JAVJQP010000009.1:0-66848 GCF_040218875.1 Coleofasciculus sp. D1-CHI-01 | reverse complement strand
GAAGAGGGGCTGGGGGAGAGGGGTTTGACGCCGTGCGCCCATTTCACCGTAAAATCTATCCGACAATTGTAGCTGTGCCGAGCGACTACGCTAAACTCAATCTTGAGCAACACGAATCATAACACCATTGTTGACAGCTCTTGCATCATGACCAAACCTTTCTCCCCAAATAACCCCGCCCATACCACATTTCTCGACCAGTTTACCAGCCACACCGCTGATGCTTTACACCATCAAAACCAGGCAGTTAGTGAATCATTGAACCGCAGACAGATTCCGTCAAGCCAAGTCCGTTCTCTAGAGGAAGCCTATCACGTTTCCTTAAAACTCGGTGATAACTTGCCACTTAATCCCATCAAAAAACAAATCTTACAGCAACTTGATGCCGTTGTCTATTTTCTCCGAGATTTTCACATCGGGGTATTGGGTCAGCGTACCAGTATTTTTAATCTTTATGACGTTGAGATTCAAGTCGAATCTAATCTACGCTATCAAGTCACCTTTGAATCAGGAAAACTGTTGATCCAAATTCCCTACTGGCAGATGGCAGTTTTGGATCGCTATCTACCTTACCAGACGTTAAAATACTACTGGCGTAGTGGCAAACATTTACCCCGATTTTCGCCCATTCGCAAGGTATGGTGGTTAGTTGATCCGATTGGCGAATTACGGTCTAACCTTCGTTCCACCCTATTGGTAGCGATTCAAAAGCAAATCTTAGGAATTGATCAACTTTTTGTTAAATTTAACTTACTGGATGACGGCAAACAAACCCACCGAGATGCTCAAGGGAATAATCCGGATAAAACGGGACTCAAAAATAACGCGATCGCGTTCCTTAAGGGAACGGTAAAAGAAGAAAAATTGGGTGTGAATCTCGAACTCGTCCTTGAGAATCAGGACGATGCCAAAATTGCTCAGTTATTAGCAGTCTATAAGAAAAACTTGGCGGATCTAGATCAACTGGAAGAATTGGTGGAAACTGGGGCATTTACCTTACAAGAGAAGCTGAATGAAGAAGAATCGCAAGTCGATGTCAAGATGTTTGGCTTTGTCAATGTTGGGAACTATCATCGGATTGATGTGGCGGTCAATGTCAGTAATGGTTATCTGAAAAAATATGTGGATGTGATTCCGCGCAAGAGTAATATTAAAGCGAGACAATTTGGCTTTGTCAATGTTTATACGATAGATGACATTACCGTAAAACCAAATTTTCACGGGGCGCTGACACTCAATTTTGAAACAGCGGCGTTGGAGAGGGCTTTAAAGGAATTAGAATTAGTGCAGTAAGTGTTGATCATTCGTCCTTTTTCATTTGTCCTTGGTCTTTTGTGAGAGGTTGAGGCTGGCAGGGTAAGAGCATCTCAATTAGGCTTGACATAAGGACTCAGAGGAATTTAAGTACGGAAGACCCGGTGCGATTTCAATCGCCCTAGCAGGTAGTCATTTTTCCGCCATAATCATAATACTGATCAATTAATTTCAGAATCTCCTCATAATCAAAGTTATCCGCGAGTTCCAACACCTGGGTAACAAAGGCAAGATAGTCAGCATTTAATTGGTGGAGTCGCGAAATTTGCTGCTGCACATTTTGAACGTCACCCATTTGAGCCGCTTCATACAGCAGTAGTAGTTCTGCTAGCGGCGGGACTACCACGTCAGGTTCTGGGGATAAAGTGTTGATGATTTGATGCGACTCATCCCCAAGTTCCTGAGATAGAGTTTGGCTCTGACTATCATTAATCATAGTAAAATATGACGTGGGTAAGTTCGTTAATACATCTAAATCAAACCAAAATTTGCTTCCTAGGTTGGGACAACTTTCCAGAAAAATTTTACTTCCCATCAGAGCCAGGATTTTTTGGCTAATGGTTAGCCCTAACCCCGTTCCTTCTGGGCTATGCGAAGCCTCCATCACTTGCTCGAAAGGTAAGAAAATTTTCTCCCATTTTTCTGGAGTAATTCCTATCCCTGTATCTTCAATTTCAAAGCGGATATTGGCAAGAGTTTTTTGTACTTTATCCGTTTGCCTTGATGAAGTTACTTTATGGTCATTCAGTTCACAACTGTAACTCCTGACACTCACTTTTAAAGTGACACTACCTTGATGAGTAAACTTAATTGCATTAGAAAGCAGATTAATTAAAACTTGGCGTAGACGTTTTTCATCAACATATATCTCTGGGGGAAGTGAAGTTAGGGGGAAATAAGCAAATTTAAGTTTTTTCTCTTGAGCTTTGAACTTGAAGAGTTCAGCCAGATGATTTAAAAATAAACAAAAATCAATATAATCGGGGAATATTTCCAGTTTTTGAGCTTCGATTTTAGATAGGTCTAAGATATCGTTAATCAGCGTAAGCAGATGACTACCGCACTGATAAATAACACTAAGCCCCTTGTGTTGTAAAGGCGTGCAATCTGTATTTTTTTGCAGCAGTTGAGCGTAACCCAAAATGCCTGTGAGAGGAGAACGGAGTTCATGACTCATGTTAGCTAGAAACACACTTTTGGCACGGTTTGCGGCTTCAGCTTGCTCAACAGCTTGATGCAAAGCGGCTTCAGTTTGCTGGCGAATCTGAATTTCTTGAATTAGCTGTGCATTTTGCTCAACGAGTTGTTGATAAAGTCTCTGGAGGCGCAATTGATTCTCGACTCGCGCCACGACTTCTGGGGCTTGAAAGGGTTTAGTAATGTAGTCCACACCGCCAACGGCAAAAGCTTTTAGTTTATCAGCCGTTTCATTTAAGGCACTTAAAAATATGATGGGAATTGAACCAGTGGTGGTGTCTTGTTTAAGAATCGAGCAAACAGTATAGCCATCCATCTGTGGCATTTTAATGTCGAGGAGAATTAAGTCCGGCTGGTGAGAACGAACCGTTTCTAATGCTACCTGTCCACTAATAGCTTTTCTAACTTTATAACCCTCTAACCTAAGAATTGCCGCCAAGGAGCGCAGATTATCTATATTGTCATCTACGATTAAAACACTCGTTTGCTTGTTTACCATAACCACCCTCTGCTCTCGTCGATTGAATTTTAAATAGTGCAGTATAAATTTACGGGAATTGAGTATTCCCCTACCGTCTGATTTCTGCCTCCTGCTTTAGCTCGATACAGTGCCTGATCTGCTTGATTAATTAACGCTTCTATGTTTACTAAAGGATTAGGGATGAGGCTAGACACGCCTAAACTTAAGGTGACATATTTACTGCTCTCTGAACCGCCATGGGGAATCTTGAGATTTTCCACGCCTTGGCGGATAGTTTCGGCAACATGAATCGCGCCTTTGGCATCGGTATTGGGTAAAATGACGGCAAATTCTTCACCGCCATATCGGGCGACTAAATCGGCGGGACGTTTAACTAAGAGGCGGATTTTAGTGGCTACGTTTCGCAGACAATCATCGCCGGCTTGATGTCCATAGGTATCGTTATAACGCTTAAAAAAATCAATATCTCCTAAAATTAAGGAAAGGGGAAGTTGCTCTCGGAATAGTCGTTGCCATTCTCGATGAATATATTGGTCAAATTTGCGGCGATTGGCGATTCCGGTTAAACCATCAATAGTCACTAAATATTTGAGTTTCTGATTGGCTTCAAATAAAGCGGTTTCGACTTTAATCCGCTGCATCAATGTGCCTAACTGAGCCGCGATTAGCTGGATAAAGTCGATTAATCTCGGTTCGGATTCACTCCTGGCTTGTTTGAAAAAGACTAAAATGGCTAAGACGCGATCGCGAAACAGAATCGGTACACCGACACCCGTGTTCAGGTCAAGATTTAACCCCCCTTCAGCACAAAGATAACAGCAAGCCGATTCTGCCGAAATCTCGGTGATCCATTCCGGCTTTTTTGATACCCAAACTCGCCCCGGTAGTCCAATATTCGGCGCAAACGTAGTAGTTTGTCGATGATATCTAAATAATTTAAAGGTGGGATCGCGACTATACCATCCCCGACTACAATCCAGGAGAGTTTCTTTAGGATTAGGAATCCACGCTTCGGCAAAATCCCAATGGATAGTTTGACAAATTTTCGTTAATGTGATGGTTAAGGCAGACTGAAAATCATCGGTTTGGCTAATCCGGTGAGTCAGCGTCAGTAAAAGATGTAATTGGGCATTTTGGTCTTGAAGTTGCTTCTTTTGGGCGAGAAGTTCTTGGCGTTGATGGGCGAGCATCAGGTTATTTTTAACGCGGATTAATACCTCTTGCGCCTGAAAGGGTTTGACAATATAATCTGAACCACCTACGGTAAAGGCTTTCACTTTATCCGTTACGTCATCTAAAGCACTCAAAAAGATAATGGGAATCCTTTGAGTAGCGGCGTTGGCTTTTAGAGTTGAGCAAACGGTATAGCCATCCATTTGCGGCATTTTGATGTCGAGGAGAATTAAGTCTGGCGGGTAGGAACGAATGGTTTCTAACGCCATCTTGCCACTAATGGCTTTTCTCACTTTATACCCAGCACTGCTGAGGATGGCAGCCAGCGATCGCAGATTATCAGGATGGTCATCTACAATTAAGATATTCGCTTTAACATCTAACATCGCTGCCCTCCTCCGTCATAAGTAATAACTCTATTGTAGAGCCAGGTTTAGGGACAATTGTAGGGGCGGGTTTAGGGACAATTGTAGGGGCGGGTTTAGGGAATCAATTCAGCTAGTCGCCGATAACGAAAAAACAAAACCCGCCCTCCTCACCGATAACGAAAAAACAAAACCCGCCCTCCTCACCGATAACGAAAAAACAAAACCCGCCCTCCTCACCGATAACGGAAAAACAAAACCCGCCCTCCTCACCGATAAATGAAAAACAAAACCCGCCCTCCTCACCGATAACGGAAAAACAAAACCCGCCCTCCTCACCGATAACGGAAAAACAAAACCCGCCCTCCTCACCGATAACGGAAAAACAAAACCCGCCCTCCCCACCGATAAATGAAAAACAAAACCCGCCCTTGTCAGAAATAACGGAACTACTTATCTGAATTAATCACAGCTTGAGCTAGCTGAATAATTGGATCAAACTGGAAATTGTGAGCAAGATGGCTTAGAGTCGTGATTAGAAGCGTTTCCTCTGGCGGAATTTGTTCAATAAGCGAGAAAATTTCTTCATCATCACAAAGCTGTGCCACTTCAGAAAGCATTTCAATCCAGGATAGGGGCATCACCGATAAACGTTCAGGAGTTAACTGATTTCCCTGAACCGATGTCTCTGGCTGAGTCGTTCTGGATAATTGTGGCTGATCAGCTGCATAAACATAGCGCACTCCTAAATACTCTTCCATTTTGGCAAACAACGTTTCCACTTGAAAAGGTTTGGTAACATAATCATTACAACCCGCTTGTAGTGCCGAGGCGCGATCGCTATGGGAAGCGTAAGCCGTTAACGCGATAATAATTGGGGTTTGACTGTCTGATTGGCAACGAATCTGTTGCGTCGCCTGATAGCCATCCATAATCGGCATCCGCATATCCATCCAAATCAGATGGGGTTGCCACTGTTGCCACAATGTCAGGGCTTCCTGTCCATTTTCCGCCGAGCGCACCTCTAACCCAGGAAAGGTTAACAGCTTAACCAAAATTTGGCGGTTTTCGGGTTTATCATCAGCAACAATAATCCGGTAGGAGGGTTGATCGGGAACTAATCCAATAACTCGGCGGTGAGTATGAACAAGTTCCATATCGGATGCATCAGCCAAGTGAACCGGAATCTCAAAGCTGAACGTGCTACCTTGATTTAGTTGACTACTCACCTGAATACCACCACCCATTAATTGGACAAACTTACGGCTAATTGCTAACCCTAAACCCGTCCCTTCATTTGCCACTTTCCCAGCGTTAGTTTGGATAAAAGCATCAAATATACTCCCTAATTCCGTTGGCGCAATTCCCACGCCTGTGTCGGAAATCTCGAAACGGAGATGGAAAGATGGGGAAGATGGGGAAGATGGGGGGGTTCTCATCTCCTCTGCGTCTGAACCGTTATCATTTCCTTCTGCCCTCTGCCCTTTGCCTTCTGCCTTTAAAAAGCCTTCTGCCTGCACAGGTGCTACCCATAACGTAATACTACCCTGTGGCGTGAATTTAATCGCATTACTGAGCAGATTAATCAGAACTTGGCGCAATTTGTTGCTATCTGCCTGAATATAGTGAGGAACATCAGCCGCAATATTTAAGTGAAGCTGCAACCCTTTAGCCCGTGCTTTGTGTTGAAACATCTCTTGGAGCGATCGCATCAAAGCAATTAGGTCAAAACGGCTCTCTTCTACGCTAATACATCCGGCTTCGATTTTCGATAAATCCAGGACATCGTTAATCAAACAGAGTAAATGATTGCCACTCTTATTAATAATGTCTAAATTTTCTTGTTCCTCTGGCGTAATCGCTGGATCACGACTCATCACCTGGGTAAACCCCAAAATAATATTCAGAGGAGTACGCAATTCATGGCTCATATTCGCCAAGAACATACTTTTTGCCTGATTCGCGGCTTCGGCGTCGGCTTTCGCCTGTTGTAGGGATAACTCTGCCTGTTTGCGTTTAGTAATATCTCGTAAGGCAATCACATAAGCCGATTTTGAGAACCATTGAATCGGAGTTGCCTTCATTTCTGCCGTTCGCTCTATCCCACTCGATTGAATCAACTTGATTTCTGTGGTTTCTCCTAAAGGCATTCCCCACTGATAGTTCAGTAATGCGTCTGGGGTCATATCAAAAAGCTGGGCGGCGGCGGGGTTGGCAAAACAAACCTGACCCTGGCGATCAACGATCATGATTCCGTCGCAGGTAGCAGTAATGATGGTTTTGAGTCGGGTTTCACTTTGCTGGAGTTTTTCCTCAATTTGTTGGCGTTCGGTAATGTCCTGCACAAACGCGGTGAACATGACCTGATTATCCAGAATTAACTTAGAAATAGAGGCTTCCGCTGGAAATTCTGTGCCGTCTTTGCGGCGACCAAAAATAGCTTGGCGTTCTCCCATACGCCTTGCTTTTCCCTGAGAATGGCTGAAGGTTTTAATATGTTGGTGGTGAGCAAGGGTGTAGCGATTGGGTAACAGTAAATCTAGGGGTTGATCCAACACTTCACTCACCCTATAGCCAAACATCTTTTCCGCCCCTTGATTAAATAAGATAATCCGTTGGTTAGCATCAACAGAAATAATCCCATCACTGGCAATTTCCAGAATGCCCGCAAATCGAGCCTGGGACGCCCGAAGTTCCTGTTCGGCTTGGTGACGAATTTGCAGTTCCTGTTGCAGCGCTTCTGTACGTTCTGTTACCCGAACTTCTAGGGTGGCTTTTGCCTGTTGCAGAGCGAGTTCAGCTTGCTTGCGAAGCGTCACATCTAGGGCGGTGCTAATCACCATGCGCCGCCCATCACTCAGCTTACCCAAGGGGGCGGAATAGAAATCCCAGATGCGAGTGGAGCCATTACGAGTGATAATGGTATATTCGCCTTCGCCAATGGGTTGATTGAGTTGATATAACTGATCAATCCTTGCCAGAACCAACGCTTGGCGAGTACCGTAGGCTTTTTGGGTCCAATCTGCGATCGCGCGAATGTCTTGATGGGTGTAACCCGTGAGTTCTGTCCAAGCTTGGTTAATCTGCAAAACTTCGCCATCTTCAGCATGGAGCATAATCGGTATAGGTGAATAGAGGACGGCACGACGAAAGCGTTCCTGACTCTCTTGCAGCGCTTGTTCTGACTGTTTACGAGCGGTAATATTCGTCAGCGTCACCACACACCCTTGGATCTGGTTTTTGGAGTTCAACAACGCCCGCCCACTCAGGAGTAGATGGAATTGTTGCCCATCCTCTCGCCCAAAAACGACTTCAACCCCTTGGAAGATTTCCCCATTCAGAATTGTGGCAATGGAAAAGGGATGTCCTGAGGTTGGGGATGGTGAGGACATTGTATAATTATCTTCCCGAATAGTAGATGAGCCAAACATCAGCGGAAAAATCTGATCAAATGGCTGAAGTATGGAATTTTTGCCACAAAGTTCCTGGGTAGCCATACTGGTGCGGATAATAGTTCCCCTTTGATCACAGACGACAATCGCGTCAGCCACTTGCTCGAAAATAGAACGCGCCAGCTTTTCAGCGGCAACTAATTTTTTTTGTCGTTTATTTTCAGTTAAATCCGTTACAATTAAACAATTAACTTTGATCCCCTCCATCATCAATGGACTGACCGATAGCTCCACAGGAATCTCTGTCTGATCACTGGCAATGAGGTAGAATTCCCTGTGACTATATCCGGCTTCATCTTTCTGCAATAGGGATTGGAAGAAGGGGACTTCGACCGGGTTAAGGTATTGTTTAAAGTTAGAGCCAATAACCGTTTCTAAATTTCTTTGCAAAAGATCGGCTAAACGGTGATTACAATACAGCAGCATTCCATCAGATGTCACCGTAGCTGCCCCTTCTTGCATTTGTTCCACAAAGAGTCGATAAGGTTCATCGGCACTCTGTAAGGTAAAAATCTGGTCACCTGCGGGTCCTGATACGACTAATGCATCCACCTCACCCTGGCGAATTGCCTGCAATGTTTCTTCCGCGACACTCAGGCGATCGCGTAAGTATTGAAGTTCTTGTTCTAATTCCTCCCGTGTTTTTTTTGCCATCGATTTCAACGTAATTTATAGCTAATCATTTTTCGGTACAATATCTAGCCCCACCATAATTTTTTCTGTCTGGGACATATCGCCAATAATCCGTTGTAATGGCAGGGGCAGTGTTTTAATTAGGGTGGGTGTGGCAAAAATCTGTGCTTGCTTAACCAATTCCGGTTGTTGATAAATATCGATAACCTCCAAAGTGTATCGTTCGGGAAGATAGTCTTCACAGATACCTTTGATAATTTCAATGGCACGGATCGATTTTAACGTTGTTCCAGAAATATACAAGTGGAGAAAGTAATGCGTTGGCTTGCTTTGAATCAGCGCTTTTTCAAAGGCTTTTGTCGAATTTTTTATGTTTTTCTCTTCCATTATTTTATCCTATTGTTTTGATGAAGTCAATGAACACTATGCCATCTAAATTTGTTCTGCTTCTCGACGCAAATCGAGTCCTACCAAAACTTTTTCAGTATTGGATAAATCGCCAATAATTTGTTTGAGTGGCGGCGGCAGTTTCCGCACCAATGTCGGAATCGCCACAATCTTGTCTCCTTTAGCAAGTTGAGGATTTTCGAGTAGATCAATCACTTCGATATGATATTGACCATTCAGGTGTTCCTCACAAATTTTTTTTAAATTAGCAAATGCTTTAATTGATTTCGGGGTTTGCCCTGCTACATAGAGGCGCAATTGCCAAAATCCTGATGCCTGATTGCCAATTTCTTGTAGAGTTTCCATAATTAAAAACACTGGGTAGTTGATACTTGAGAGATTAAACACAGACGTCTACTCATTGCCTTGAATTAAATCAGCCTGACGAAGCTGCGCGATCGCGACTCGGTTTTGCTGTAGATTATCTTGGTGTGATTGCTCCTGTTGCATCATCTGTTCAATATCTTCCTCTTCCCGTTCTAGCTGTGCTTGTAAGGCGGTGATTTGGGATTGGATAATCGCTTTCTGGCGGGCAAAATCACGGCGCTTGCGCTCAAATTCCTGTTTTCGAGTCAAATTCACGGCTTTTTCTTTTTCCTCTTGAATCCTTCGCGCCGTACCCGTCAGCACCATCCCTTCTCCCAAATAGACATCGACTAACTCGACTCCCTGCTTGGTTAATTTCAATTCCCGCACCTGATTGGAGTGTTCCATCCCACGAGATTTGAGGATAAAAAATACACGATTGCGTTCGCCATTACTCTCCACAAAACGCACCTCCAGCCAGGTATCCATTAACGAGGAAACGCCGATCTCAGTCTGCTCAACAGGCATCCCCCCTTGGATTAAATTCGTCAAAAACACCGTAATTTGTTGGGACTTTAGCAGATCAATCAGACGGAAGAGAAAGGCTTTTGCCTGTAATAGAGTACCGCCCATAGTCAGATTACTCATCGGGTCAATAATCACAACCGTGGGCTGAAACTCTTGAATTAAACTGTGGATTTGTACCAGGTGCATTTCTAAGCCATAAGCCGTCGGACGTCTCGCCTGATACCGTAACAAGCCTTGGTTGACAAATTCCGGTAAATTAATGCCAACCGATTGCATATTGCGGATAATTTGCTGCGGGGCTTCTTCAAAGGCAAAATAGAGACAGCGTTCACCCCGCCGACAGGTGGCTTCAGCAAAATGTGCCGCCAACGTCGTTTTCCCCGTTCCCGCTGTACCTGTGATCAGAATACTGCTACCACGAAAATATCCCTCCCCTCCCAGCATAGTGTCGAGGCGTTCAATCCCACTCGATATCCGTTCGTGGGTTACGGTATGATCTAATCCCACGGATGTAATCGGCAATACAGTAATCCCGTCTGAATTAATCAGAAAGGGATAGTCATTTGTCCCGTGACTAGACCCCCGGTACTTGACAATTTGCAACTTACGGGTTGAAATATCTTCGTAGAGACGGTGATCGAGGCGAATCACGCAATCAGAAACATACTCTTCGATGCCATAACGAGTCAGAGAGTTCTCCCCTTTTTCCCCGGTGACAATTGCCGTAACCCCTTTCGTTTTCAACCAGCGAAATAACCGCCGCAACTCTGCCCGGACAATCGCGGTATTGGACAAGCCAGAAAACAGCACTTCAACAGTATCCAGGACAACTCGCTTGGCACCGATGGCATCAATGGCACTACCGAGGCGAATAAATAAAGCTTCTAAATCATAGTCCCCAGTTTCTTCAATCTCCTGCGGGTCAATATAAACATAATCAATCGAGAGTTTTTCTGTTGCCGTCAATTCGTCCAAATCCCAACCCAAAGACGCGACATTTTGGGTCAATTCTGCCGCCGTTTCTTCAAACGCCATGAACACACCCGATTCTGAGTAGTCCAGGATACCCCGTACTAGAAACTCTATCCCCATTAACGTCTTTCCACACCCGGCTGTTCCACAAATCAGAGTTGTTCGTCCTAACGGCAATCCGCCATCAGTAATTTCGTCTAATCCTTTGATCCCGGTTGGGCATTTGCGAAGTTGATTTTTGGCTAATGTGGTTTTTGACATGGATTGCCCTTCCTCAGAATTTGGTTAGTCGTGGACTGGTGAAAATGAGCCACCCTTATCCATTACCTCATCTTATCGGGAAAAAATGAGGAATTTATGACGATTGGAGGCAGGGGGATTTACGTCATTGTGGTTAAATCGGGCGCACGTCGGTCTTATGTGTCAACTACAGGCGAGAAAATCAATGCTGGTAAGGTTTTAAGCTGTGTCTATCTACTTCTCGACATTTCCCCCTCAACCATTAATCATGGAACTCCAGCAGTACATTAGTGCAATTGAAAAGATAGTAGTGAAACCCGCCCCTACAGACTCACACACCATACCCGAAAAACGTTGCCAAGAGTCAACATTTATATGCCCTGAAAAGTTCGGTTGGCGAATAGAATCACCTGTTCCCCACACTTACGCCAAGCGATCGCGAAAATATTTCTGGTACAATTGACACCGAGGCGTGCAATCATTACCAAAGAGTTTTACCAGTCCCATACTGTTTAATTTAAACGCCTGTTGCGAGGGTAAACGGACTGGCGTCGATGCCATTACTATGGCTTTCATCGCGTCCAATAATTCCGGATGGGTTTGCAAATTCCACAAATGGCGGCGCAAATGATCACTATAAATTCCTGCTTCCGTGGGCGCGGTTTGCTGGATGTCCTCTAATGTCATATCCTGACGGGCAATATGATAAAGTGCCAGTCTCACCAAATAAGGATGTCCACCAACTAAGGTAACCAGAGAATCTACCGTTTCAATCGACCATTCTAATCCATGGCGTCTGGCTAATTCCATCACCTGTTGTTGATTAAACTCTGGCAATTCAATCGGTAATCCTACATTAAAGGGCGATTTATTCATATCCAAGGGAACATATACTTCTGTGGAATGTACCACTACTAACCGAAATTTCTGCCAAATCTCGCGCCGTTTCGCCTCCTCATGCAATGCCCGTAATAACCCGAAAAAGTCATCAGCAATTTCCGGAGAGGCAAAGAGGCGATCCACTTCATCTAATCCTAATGTCAATGAGGTGGAAATATGGGGAAGTAAATACTGTTCAAAATAGGCTTTACAGCTTTGATTGCTGCCAATCATATCCGCTAACTGGGCATATTTTGCCAGTTGTTCGGGATCGAGTCGCCCCAAGGCTAAACTGACACTGGCACAAAACCATTCTAAGAATGTATGGGAATTTGCCAATATCCGCTGATTTGCCAGTTGTAAACTTAAGGCTACGGTTTGAGAACCCTGCTGTTCAGCATGACGCAGAATTCGCGCCATCAAAGAGGTTTTTCCCATTTGTCGGGGGGCTTTGATTCGGATTAATGCCCCCGGTCGAGTTATGGTTTCATAACAAACTGATTCAATGGGCGGGCGATTAATGTAAAAGGTAGAGTCAAGATCGACTTGCCCTTCGGGTAATTCTGGTGCAGCGACAGGGAGAGGCGCATGAAGTGATGTATTTTTCTGTGTTTGGGGAGTCAGTTTACTCCAAGAAATCGCCAATTGATGATCCGTTGGCAAAGCGGTACGCCCTTGGCTGAGAACCTGGAGAACTTCTGAGGCGAGAATCGTCGGATCATCATGACAACGCCAGTGCCAGGGTTGAGTGCCTTGGAGATAGCCGAGTAAATCAAAAGGTAAGGGGGTACTGATACCATTTCCATTCTGACAAACGTCCACTAAAATCGGCAAAATTGCGGGTTTTTGGGGCGTGATATGGTGTAACGTCTTAGCCAGCCGAACTTGTTCGAGTACCATTTCGCTAACGGCGGTGGTTTGGGATAATAGCAGCAGCAAGTAATCGGATAGCTTTAAGTAGTTATCCAGGGCAGTATTTTGCTGCGCCAAAAAAACGTCATGACCCGCTTGACAAATTGCCTGTTGTATTGTTTGTGTCAGATTAAAATGGGGCGGGTATCCACTCATCAGCACTTTTGCTCTGATTTCCCGTACCTCCAAAGCGGGAGATGGAGTCTCCAAATCAGCGATATCTCGCCATTCCTGCCCTAATGCGGCGCACAGTTCCACGAAATTGATATAATCCACGGGTTTGCCGTTGAGGAAGTTGCTCACGGTGGATTGGGAGATACTCAAGGCTTCAGCCAAAAGCTTCTGACTGGGAAAGCCATTCCGCAAGAGGGACGATTTAACGCGGGAAACAGAGTGAGAGTGAACTTGGAGCGATCGCGGCATTGTTTAAACCAGCTTGTGATCCTGCATTGATCATAAATGCCAATCCCCGTAAAAGTCGATAGGAGATACGGTTTGGGGATTTTGGGGAGGGATGCGATCGCAAAGCTAATAGAAAACGACTTTAACTGCCTCAGCCCTAACTGACAGCCAAACATTGGCTCGCTACTAATACCCAATTTCAATGCATGACCGCTTACTGTATCTTCTGATACTCTTCTAACGCTGCCAGCAGTACATTGACTAAAGGATGATCAATCAATTCTTTTAATACCTCAGTCTGCACGCCTTTTAAGCCTTCAACGACTGAAGCTTTCAATATCGGATTGTTCTCAATCCTCTCTAGCACCTCGATAACCACCCTTTGTTTTTCCAGAGGCGTATTTGTGGGATAGGTTTGATCGAGCTGTTGGAGTAACTTTTGAATTTTGGTTGCGGTATCGGTCAGTTGTTGCTTTTGTTCTAGGGTATAGGGGGGTGCGATCGCAGAATTTCCAGAGGGACAATTTTCCACGGACTTTCCCGGTTCGGACTGGTGAGGGATTAGAGGTTCAACTAACCGTCTTGCTTCTACATTAATCGTTTGACCGGGATTCACAGTTTTCTCAGCCAACCGTTGTAGAATCTCAGTTAAGTTGGCACTCTGCTGACGATAGGTAGCCACTTGCTCATATTTCACCTGTAACTGATAACGATAGTCTTTATCAATCACCTCAAGTTGGGCATCGTACTCACGATTAAGGAAATGCTCAATCTCCAACCGATCGGCATCGATAGGAATGGCAATCCGGATGGTTAATACCCCATCAGGGCGATTTTCTAAGGATTGAATCGTGAGGATGTTACTCCCATCCTGGGCTTTACAGGCGTGAAAGGTGGCAAAGAATGCTTGCCAATCAATACCATTGCGGAAAATTAAATTAACCGTCTCTAAGGGAACTTGAAACACCCGCGTGAATTCTCCCGGGGTAAATGTTCCCTGATGGGGACGGCGTTCGTGTTGATTTGTTTGTAAGTAAACATACTCACAAATTACCTCAGCTAAATTTGTCCCGCTATTGATGTGCCAGTCTTCCAGACAGGCGGCGGTGAATATGGCTTGGTGAAAATCGGTGTTGAAGGCTTTGCAGCGTTGTAAGTTAACACCCCGCAGATTGGCTTGACTACAATTAGCACCACTGAGATTCGTTCCCCTGAGGTTTGCACCGACAAGGTGGGCACCACTGAGATTCGCCCCACTAAGATTCGCCCCACTGAGATTGGTTCCACTCAGTTTAGCGCCAATCAGTTTTGCCCCCACTAAATCAGCACCACTGAGGTTGGCTTTCGTCAAATCAGCACCACTCAGATAGATATTATTCAGGTTCGCACCAATGAGATTGGCACTAATTAAGTCAGCATTTCTCAGATCTGCCGCCGTGAGGTTTGCACCGATCAAATCCGCCTCACTTAAATATGCCTCACTCAAATAGGCTTCACTCAGGTTTGCGCCAATCAGATCCGCTTTACTCAAATCTGCCTGACTTAGATTTGCCCGACTCAAATCAACGCCACTGAGTTTCGCCCCTTGGATGGCAACGCCCTTACCCGTAGCAAAGCTGAGATTGGGTCGGATATCCGGGTGGTGCGCTTTCCACGCATTCCATACCTCCACCCCTTGCCTGAGTAAGGCAAGATAGTCTTCATTCGTCTGTGGAGACATAAAATCGTTAGACAAGTTCCGCTTTACACATCCGTTATAGATGGAAGAAACACACTTAATTGAAATGCTTCCATAATAAGGGTTTGATGAATGGGTTGCCTAGAACTATGAACCAGGACGTCTCATCAGTAATGAAATGATATCCTCCCCAACCTCAATCGACCATTGGGAGAGAGGTTGGGGAGGATATCAAAAAACAAACGGCGAGGACTTATCCCCACCATTTCTTAAATCTTATCGGATGAACATTGTCCATCCTTATACCTATACCCTGGTACCCATCTGAGGATTGGTATTGACGCCAGGTGCATTATAGATAGCCCAATCCTGAATTCCTCGATTTTGGAAAATGGGTTGCATATTCAGGATCTCGGTTTCTGTACCCTCTACAATCACCACGTAATCGCCGACGGAAACTCGTTCATCATAATGTTTAGCAGCATCTTCGGGGATTCCCCAACCAATCAATGCACCAACTAAACCACCACCAGCGCCACCAATAACACCTCCTAAGAGGGTATTCGCTAAAACAATTCCTAATTCTGTAGCTACACCGACTCCAGGAATTGCTAATACGCCTAGACCACCAATTAAACCTAGGAAACCGCCTACCGTACCGCCAGCAGCCGCTCCCGCTTTAGCGCCTTCTTTAGCCTGGTTGCCACCGTCTTTATGCAGGTCAGTACCGCCAATTTTCTCGTTGAGACTAGCGTCTTTAGCAATCACGGAAACTCGATCCAGATCGAATCCTCTATCTCTGAGTTCCATGAGCGCATTTTCTGCCTGTTGACGACTAGGAAAGACGCCAATTGCATGTCTTAATTGTGATTGGGCTACAGCCATATTTTTTCTCCCTATACTTCAAAACCGATCAACCTGTCAGAATGCAGGACTCGGATTATTGTTGCGTTTTTATTCACCTTTCTATTTTGGTAAGAGAACACAAAAAGTTCATCAGTCTGTAGAGAGAAGCTGTTGATAGGCAATAGGGAATAGAGAGCTGGGGGAGCAGGGGAAGCTGGGGAAGCTGGGGAAGCAGGGGAAGCTGGGGAAGCAGAGGGAGAGCGTGTAGGGGCGGGTTTTACCATTAACGGGAAGGTTGTCACCCTGATATCACTAAACCCGCCCCGATTAGAGTGCAAGTCACCTTCAACAAAGGACATAAGACGTAGCTTGCTTCTGAAGGGAAGCGAGTATGACGAATGACATAAGACAAATGACGAATGACATAAGACAAATCCCCTAAAACAATCCGTCTATCTCAATTTCCTCAATCATCTGTAAAGCACGGGGATCGCCCACTCTCAACAGGGCAGCTTTTGCATCTTCCTGCACGCCCATATCTTCATCTTCGGCAAAGGCTTCAATTAAACCGTCAACTGCACCTGCATAGATAGCATTCGAGGGGAGTTCTCGACAAAGCTGCCCTAATGACCAAGCACAGTTACTGCGTACTGCTGCCATGGGGTCTTGCTTTAAGGCAGTAATTAATGGGGGAACACAGGCGACGATATCCTCATAGTCTAGCTTTGCCATCTGTGCTAGGGAACTTGCTGCCCACAAACGCACAGCAGAGATATCTGTACATAAGGCATCAATCAAACTGGGCAATGCTTTGCGATCGCGGCAATTACCTAATGCCCAAACAACCCCTTTACGCACATAACCATTCCAATCCCGGTTCAGTTGCTCTATTAAAGGATCTACGGCTGTTGGATCAGGATTGCGTCCTAATGCATAAGCCGCACTAACTCGTACCAACGGACAGACATCGTTTAATAGATTAATCAGATGAGGAATTGCCCGTTCATCTTGAAGTTCACAAAAAGCCCGCGCCGCCAGCATCCGTTGGGGCGTTTCTGGGGCGGTTAGCAGAGCCAGCATCGCTTCTGGATCGGGTTGAGTCTCTTCTGAGTGGTCATCAATTGGCTCGATTTCATCCAGAGGGCTGTCTAGCTCACCTGCCGCCTCGATTAATCTTAGCTCGTTATTATCATACATATTTAAAAAAATATCTTATTCAGCGGTTATTTGTCCTATGTCCTTTGTTATTTGTTATTTTTCCTTTGTCAACTTATCCATCTGAACATTCTCGCACTCAAAAGTATGCCCTGGGAAAAAGTGAAGCGTCAACACTCAGAACTCTTATCCAGATAGCGGTTTCACCATCCAAAGGGACTGGGTTTGGAATCCTAACTTATCATAAAGACGCACAGCCGATGGATTTGACTCAAACACTTGCAACCCAATTTGGCGATCGCCCCGAACTCTAGCCCAGTTTTCAGCATGATACATCAGTGCCGAACCAATACCCTGACGCCGATGCTCTGGCATCACGTAGAGTAAAAAAACATGGGCATGGCGATCCCCACTTACCTGATCAATGGCATTTCCCAGCCATAAACCAGCGACAGGTTGATTTGATGGTGCGGCGTCACCCTCAGGATTGGCTAAGTCTACCCACCACAAGGGTGTGTCTTGACAAAAATACCGTCGTATTGTCTCTTCTAAATGAGAAAAATCCTGCTGTTGCGGGAAAAGCTCTTGGTAACTCAGTTGGAGAAACTTCAACAAGGTTGCCTTCTCCAATCGAGAGCCAACTCGTAGCTGATAGCCCGGTATTAAAAATTTACGCATCTGATAAACAGGAGTTGAGGCAATAAGGGAGCGGGGGTGCGTGGTTGTCGGGGCGGGTTTTACCAATAACGTTTCGCACGAGCAACTGGGCTATAAGAAGCGTAAGAAACCTCGTCCATGCGTAAGCCATGGGCGGGTTTTGAACAACAGTTATCATGAACAGCGAGACGAAAGTTCCTAAACCCGCCCCTACACACTCAATACTCAAAACATCCCCAATCCCCTCATACTTACTGAATTGGCATCTTCAATAGGTGCAGGTGCTGCCATATCATTGGGCAAAAAGATACGAGCGCTAACGGCGAGTAACGCGACGACAAAGACTAAGACGATCAGAAAAGGGGCAATATACTGACGGAAAATAGACATAGGTATCCAATTGGATAAAGATTTGTAACGCCATTGTTATCTATCTTATAACTACTTGGAATCATAATCCCCATCATCTAATCCCGGTCTAGGCATCGGTACAGCTTTTTTCCGATTAAGCTGACGCAGCAACATTGCCCCACCCACAGCGATGATCAGGGATACCCAACCCGTCAGGGGTTGTAGCAGCAGAAATCCTCCGATCGCAAACATCGTACCAAACAACAATAAAATGGCGGCAAATACCCGTTTAATATCCTGTCCCAGGTTTTGAACAGGTAATAACCCCGTACTTTCCTGTTGACGTTGCCAACCGGGACCTGCTGGACGCACCCGACGATAAAATTCATCTAGAGTTGCCTCCGATTCTGGCGGCGTCACTAACAGGGCTGTAATCCATAACACACTGGTAATAACTGTCGTCACCAATAGACGCAAACCAAACTCCTCAATCTGGATAATCGGGACGATACTGGTGGTTAACCCAACAATAAACCCACCCACCATTGCCGTCAGTTCAGCTATGGCGTTAATTCGCCACCAAAACCAGCGTAAGATTAAGACTAAGCCAGGACCGGTGCCAATGGCAATCACTAACCGAAATACGGTTGCCACATCCTGAGAAAAGAACGCCGCCATCGCCCCTAATGCCGTCACCACCACTGAAGCAATCCGCCCCGCTAATACCAACTCTGACTGTTGAGCATTCGGTCTGATAAAGCGCTGATACAGGTCATTGGTTAAATAAGATGCGCCCCAGTTAATCGATGTGGATACCGTACTCATAAACGCAGCCAGTAGAGACGTAACCACTAACCCCAACATCACCGGGGGAAGGAAATCCAGCATCAGTTTCGGATACCCCAATTCTCGGTCGGATAAATCGGGATAGACGACAATCGCCACCAGCGCCACGAGTATCCAGGGCCAAGTTCTGATCACATAATGGAGAATATTAAATAACCACGCCGCTTTTTCTGCCTCCGCTTCATCCTTAGACGCCGCTAGACGCTGCACGAATTCCCCACCACCATCACTCCGACGAAATGTCCACCACTGGAGAAAGATATAGGCAAAAAAGGTACTCGCGGTAATTCCAGCGGTTTCACTCCAGCGGAAATTATCAGTTATCGGAAAAAAGGATAAAATATCATGTCCGGTTATCTGCTGCACTTCTGGCACAAGGACATGAATTCCACCGACATGATTGACTGCCGCGATCGCGACAACAATTGCCCCAAATAGTGCTAAAAAGAACTGAAAAAAATCGGTAGTGACTACACCCCAAAGCCCCGCAAAACCTGAGTAAATTAAAACCAGAATGCTAACACCAACCACACTCAAAATTTTCAGATTTTCCCCCGGTTCAATCCCCAAACTCTGCCAAAGTTCCAAGGCATCCACCACTTTAATCATGGCAAGCATAGCGTAGCCAATGGCAATACAGTTAATCGGTACGGCAAATAAAAAGGCTTTGGTTCCCCGTAAAATTGCGGCTGTTCGTCCGCCATACCGCAGTTCAGTCAATTCCGCGTCGGTGACAATTTCCGAACGTCGCCACAATCGGGCAAAGATATAAATCATCACCAAATGGGCGATGCCAAAACTCCACCATTCCCAGTTTCCGGCAATTCCGCGATTACCCACAACCCCAGCAATATAAAGCGGTGTATCAATAGAAAACGTCGTCGCTGCCATACTTGTACCCGCTAACCACCAAGGGAGCGATCGCCCGGAGACGAAAAAATCGACCAAACTCCCTGAAGCTTTGCGAGATAGATAAAGTCCTAACCCCATTGAACCAATCAGGTAGAGCAGGACAATCAGCCAATCAACCTGTTGCATAGTTTTGCGATAACGTTTGACCTGAGTTGGATATAGTACACCACTTTCGGTCATGTCATTTCACTGGTTAGAGTTTCATTGGCGGAGTTTTTGGTTTAGCTACCGTATCGATTCAGATGAGCAATTGGAATTTAAGCCCCTTATTAAATCTAGATTTTTAGGTTGCAAAATCCGAACAAACAGTTTTACCTATTCCGATAATCAATACCTCCTTCCCCCGTTCTTAAACTAAGCTGTATGTTTTGACGATTTCGCTAATTTCTTCCTTCCTACTGCGATCAAGCATTAGTAACTGAACGACAGTTCTTGCAATATGTCTAAAAAATTTGTTTGAAGAACCTATCTGACTGTGAGCAGCTTGATCAAATCTCAGGATACCCGACCCAAATTCTCCAAGTTTTTTTTCAGCTAAAGACTCAATAGCACCAGCCAGTACACTTTGGCTGTATTCGCTGGGAAGTCCCAGTCTTATCTGATCGAATTCAGAAGCGATTGATTCAGCATAAATATTTTCATGCTCTGTGGATACTAATAGCTCTATTCCAAAACTACCTGAATCATTAGGGAAAAATTCAGCCCCCAAAAATCCGTAAAAAAATCTAGCCCCAACAGGTATTATTATTTCGATACTTCCTCTTTTATTTTTATTTTTATTTTTTTTTGTTAATCCATTTGCGATATTTTTCGATATAGTCTCAGTTGCGGGATATATAGCTCGTGGGTTTTCGTCAATCCATACACGGGCTTGTACATGACGATCTAGTTTAATACTTTGCATCTTTTATTCAATTCCCCGGAATTTTTTCCAATTTGAATTAAAATCATCAGGAAACGCTAATATCACATCGGGATGATAAAGACTAAATGGTGACACTTCATAGTCCTGAATAGCTTGATTGTGAGCTGCTACGTAGGTATATCCATTTGCCATTAATTCAGCTTCTTTTAGTTCGTGAAAATAAAAACACGCATCTGCCCCGCTAATTTTTTGATTATTATCTAAAGCTTGCTGTAGTCTTTTGATCATCATATCATTAGGCTGCCAAGGGTAGAATTCTTCAATATGTTTCTTTATAACTTCTATTCTTTCTTTTTCGACAATAAACTCTTGATTTTCTAATTTGCCAAACAAGGTAACTTTGGTGTAATGCTAAACAATAGCAAGAAGTAGGACACCACACGAGTGATATATCTAGTTGGTCATAAAGTTAATAAATATATGTCAAACTCCGCAATGGTGATTTCCTGGAGAGCAGGCGCTCTCCTAATTCTGACAGTTAGTAGGTAGGGCTTGGATTCCAGTATTGTAGCAGCAAAATCTACCCAGATCGAGTACAGCCGCAGAAGAAAGGATTGAAGTCCTGAACAGATTGTGTCAGATATAAAGGTGGCACATCGGTTGGAACTCCACAGGTTTAGCCTCGGTCAGGTTAACCAAACGTAAAAGAAATTTAACCAACGAACAGGACGATTGAGGCTAATTTTATGCTATATAGAGCTGTTGCCTTTTCCACTTTGGCTGTGCTGGTGGGTAGCGAGTTAACTCAGCAAGCAATGGCGACTCCCGATTCCCCGACAACTAACCCACCATCGGAAACCCGAAACTATGTTGTCCCCACAGAAGCCACCTCAGCAACGCCTTCCCCTAGAACCGTCGCCTCTCCAGAAGCGACGCCAACCCCAGAATTTGCCCAATCTGTTCCCACCCTAAATCAATCTCAACGGTCTAACGATTTAGTTGTTCTCGCCACAGACGTGCAAGTCGTTGGTGTGTCGGAAGAATTGCAGCAGCTTGTCTTAAAAACGATTCGCACTCGTCCAGGGGGTCAAACCAGTCAAAGCCAATTGGCTCAGGATATTCAAGCGATTTTAGATACAGGGGTATTTGCTAACGCCAGTGTCACGCCAACCGCTAACTCCACGGGATGGGCGGTGGTTTATCAGGTTGAACCCGTTATCGCGCGATCGCTCGAACTATCCGGTAACCAGGTTCTTACCCCAGACATAGCTGATTCTATTTTCAATCCGCAATTGGGTCAACCCGTTAGTCCCGCTAACCTACGTCAAGGCTTACAACAGTTAGAACAATGGTATGAAGACAATGGCTATATCTTGGCACAGGTTTTAGACGTGCGATCGACACCCGATGGGGTAATTACAGTTGAAGTAGCCGAAGGCGTCGTCAGTGATGTTAATTTCCGCTTCCTCGACGAAGAAGGCGAACCCACAGACGGACGAACTCACGAGGATTTTATCAATCGGGAATTGAACCTACAACCGGGTCAAGTCTTTAATGTAGAGGTTGTCCGCCAAGACTTGCAACAGCTTTACCAATTGGGATTATTTGAGCAGGTAGACATTTCCCTGAATGGTGATGCTAGAAATGTCGATGTTATTTATAATCTGATTGAACGATCAGCTCGTGGCGTAAATGCAGGTGCTGGATATAGCAATGACAGTGGTGTTTTTGGTACTCTCAGCTATAACGACTTTAATCTTGGTGGTGTGAACCAGAAACTGGGATTGAATATACAGTTTAGCCGTCGTGATTTCCAGTTTGATGGCAACTATGGTAGACCCTATCGGGCCAGTAATCCAGAACAACCCGGATATAACGTGAATACGTTTCGGCGTCGTACTGTATCCCAAACATTCGATGATGATGTTGATCTCGCCAATGGTGATGATCCCCGTGAAGGACAGTTTGGCGGTGGTGTCAGCTTATCCAAACCCGTGAATGAGGAATGGGATGCGTCGGTAGGCGTCAACTATACCCGTACCAGTATTCGTGATAGTGACGGCGACATTAATGCGGTTGATGAATTCGGGAATCGTCTCTCCTTCAGTGATAACGGAATTGATGATTTAGTTACCGTTTC
The DNA here is from genome assembly GCF_040218875.1 of Coleofasciculus sp. D1-CHI-01. Taxonomy (NCBI): domain Bacteria; kingdom Bacillati; phylum Cyanobacteriota; class Cyanophyceae; order Coleofasciculales; family Coleofasciculaceae; genus Coleofasciculus; species Coleofasciculus sp. D1-CHI-01. The sequence continues at coordinate 44,097 of NZ_JAVJQP010000009.1, read as the reverse complement.
TGCTGGAGTGACGCGGGATAAACGAGACAATCCTGTCAATCCCACCCAAGGTTCTGTGGTGCGTCTGAGTACCGAACAGTCTGTACCGATTGGTAATGGTAGTATTTTGATGAATCGCCTGGAGGCAAACTACTCCCAGTATGTTCCCGTTGATGTCTTTAATGGTAATAGTCAAGAAGTCTTGGCATTTAACGTTCAGGGAGGAACCACGATTGGTGATTTACCCCCCTACAACGCCTTTAACCTCGGCGGTCAAAATTCGGTGCGAGGCTATGGTACAGGGGATGTCGGAACAGGGCGCAGTTATGTTTTAGCGTCGGCGGAGTATCGGATTCCCATCTTTAATCCAGTGGGCGCGGTTGTTTTTGCTGACTTTGCATCGGATTTGGGTTCGAGTGAAACTGTACCGGGAGAACCGGGTGTGGTGCGGGGTAAACCGGGAAGTGGGTTTGGTTACGGTGCGGGATTGCGCGTCAATTCCCCTGTGGGTATAATTCGCGCCGATTTAGGATTTAATGACCAAGGAGATAGCCGAGTCCAGTTTGGTTTGGGTCAACGGTTCTAAGCCTTAAAATGGTGTCCAACAAGGGCGGGTTTAGTTACCTTTGTCATGATTGTCGGGATTATTGGGATTATTGGGATTATTGGGATTATCGCGGTTGTAGGGGCGAGTCGCTGCACATAGTAGGTGGTGTGAGAATTAACTTGTATCGACTCGCCCTTTTCTAAATGCGGTGTTAGATAATTCCCGATATCCGGTACAGGGCGACCCGAGCCAATTCAAGGTTGGGTGGTGTTAATTGGATGCAGCGGGTCGCCCCTACGAGAACACCAACGCATGTTATAAATCAGGACTATAATTATTCCAATTCCAACTTTAATCCTGGCATTAATCGCTGTAAATTCTTTAACGATTTTCCTTGCCAAGGAATTTTATCGGAGCCTTTAATTTCGATCTGTATCGTCTTCTTTTTGCGTACATTCAAGACAAATTTAGACAACATGCTAATTCCCGAACTATTCAGAAATTCTAGCTCTCGCAGGTTTAACGTAATCAGGGAAGGGTCTTGCTGAATCATCTCATCGAGGATTTTGATGATCGGTTCGTACTCCTTCATTCCACCCAGTCGCAGTGACCCTTTAAAATATACAGTTGCTGTTTCTGGATCACCGATTACTTGGTAATTTTCACCCTGAACGTTTTGCTTTTCCATGAATAATTTAGCTCCTAAAACTACAAATCGCCAATAATACTTATTGAAGGTTTTGAGTCTATACCTTAAGTTGCACCATTGTTGTCACCGTAACCACTTCGGGTTCTTGTTGAACGGTTTCAAATTTCCAACCTAACTTGGCAAAATAATCATTTTTCATGGTTAATAACCCCAGTCCAGAAGCTGCCCCGGTTTCATCTTCAGCACTTTTTTCTAACTGACGGATATAGAGTTCATCCAGATCGGATTCGAGTAATTCATGAATGAAGGATTGGAACTTATTAAGAGATTGTTTAGAAACACTATTAGTTGCCAATAAAACCAAAGTGATTTCAGTCGCTATATCTAAAATGTGTAACCCAAATTTAATCGGATAGGATGAATTATCGTCATTAAACTTCATCGCATTTTCCAGTAATTCATTAGCGATATAACTCACCGCTCCTTTTATTTCAACTCGCTTTCCCTCAGGGTCAGGATCTTCGTCAATAGCGGGGAAAAAGGTAGTCAAGTAATCAGCGACAAAATCAGCCGATAAACCATTGTTGCGCCAGCGTTGCTGAATGGGAATGGAACTCGGTGAGAAGCCAAGAATTAAAAACTCTTCTTCATCAGACAGATTTTCTTGAAATTCTCCAAATATCTTATGCATAGCGATTACATCCAATCAAAAGTAATTATTTTTTCATAACTTGCCCAATGGGGTTATAAGAATGTTGAGAAGTAAGCCAGTATGATAGTGGAGTGATGAATAAAACGGGGTAGCGAAGGAATCGATTCGTTCCATGAATAAGGGAGATCCGTATAAGAAACCAAGCAGTTACTCCCGTTGAGCGGTCACCGAGTCTTGGACAACAGCCGCCTTGCTGAAGTAACCTACTCTCTATATTCTCATAAAATTGTTCATTTTCATCCTTAATTTTAATTTTCTCACCGACTTAGCGGTTGCTGAATAAGTTTGGTGGTGGGAATATAGCGTTTACATTTGAGATGTAAAACTAAGGCGTTCGACTTTTACGATCTAGTATGAGCTGTAATCCTTGATAGTTTAGCATTCCAAGTCAGATTTTCTAACCTGAAAAACTCCGAGGCATTTTTATGTTTCATTTGAAAACGCTATAGGTGTTAAGGGTTGCAGTTGATACAGAAAAGCGTACTTATTTGTGTTTGAGTACCAACACCGTAATATCATCGTAAATCTTTTGAGAACCAATATGACGCCGCACATCATGAATCACTTGATTTTTGATCACGTCTGCTGCACCCTGCCAAGTTTGGCTAACAATCTGACATAAGCGTTCTAAGCCGTACTGTTGCCGTTCTAAATTTTCAGCTTCAGTAATCCCATCCGTATATAGCACAATACCATCCCCTGACTCTAATTGCACACAAGTCTGGCTGATAAACTTGATAATGTCTTCATCTAAGCCAATCGGAAAACCTAAATCTATCGTATCGACTCGTTCAATCTCACCCGATGCTCTAACTACGATCATCTCTTCATGCTGTCCACTAATACTAATGTGTCCCCGACAATAGTTGAGAATTGCCAAGGTCATATTCTTATCGGAGTTCATCCGCTGAACATTATGGTAAATCGTGCGGTTGATCACATCCAAACATTTAACAAAGTCCGTTTCCTGCATTTCCTGAAGGGTTCTAATTGCGGTTTGTGCCATCAGCATAACCACACCACTTTCCAACCCATGTCCAGCAACATCACCAATACCAATTGTGACCACATCATCGTAATGCAGTATATCATAATAGTCTCCTCCTACTTCGTCAACGGGTTCCATAAACCCCGCAATATCTAATCCCTCAATTGATTCTAATTCCGCTGGTTTTGGTAAAACCATTTGTTGTAATGTTTTGGCGACATCGAGTTGGGCGCTCATGCGGAGGTTTTCCGCTTTAAGGCGTTGGTTGAGTTCATGGATCTCGGCGTTGGCTTGCGCTAGTTGAGCGGTTCGTTGTTCCACGTTTTCTTCTAAGGTTTCCAAGGATTCATGAAGCTGTTGTGCCATGCTATTAAAGGACTTGGCTAATTCTCCCACTTCATCGGAACGATGAAGTTCCACAACTTTTCCCCATTCTCCTTGAGCAATCTCTTTGGCAGCCGTATTTAGGGATAAAATGGGTTGCGTGACCCACCGTGCTGTGACAATTCCCAACACCGTTGCTATTCCTAAAGCCGCCAGACATAAAAAAATAGTGGTGCGAGTATTCGCCGTAATTTGTGCCATAAAATCTGCTTCGGGAACTCGAACCACAATCAGCCAATCTAATCCCTGTATATCAGTTAGGGGTGAGACTTGTACCAGTTGGGTTTTGTTGTTGATTTCAAAGGTAAATTGTAAAGGCTGATTAATTTGATTTAGATCATCAACTTGTTGAAGTAGTTCTTGTGTTGTCAATTTAATTCCAGGCTGTTGGCTATTTCGAGCATTGAGACGAATGGGTTCTGACGCTGTAGAGAGATAAGGCTGTTCATCGGTGGAACTGGCTACAATATCAGCGGAGCGTTCTAGAATAAACGCTTGTCCAGATTGGCTAATTTTTAATTCTTGTAAAAAATCACTAATTTGAGATAAAATCAAGTTGGTTCCCAAAACCCCTTGCAGCGTTCCTTCTGCGTCATACATTGGCGTTGTGGGTGTAATTTGTAAAACCCCTAAATCAGCGGAAATATAAATGGGACTCCAGGTTTGTTGTTGCGCCTTCAGCGTAGCTGTATACCAGGGACGAATACGGGGGTCATAGTCTTGGGATTTGAGCAACTGAGTCCGCTTTCCGTCCTCGTCTAGCGCATAAATCAGCCGCTTGGGAGCGGTAGCGCGATCGCGAAACTTCACGACTTGGCGACCATCCCCATAGTCTTGCACCCCAATAAAGTAACCTTCTTGAGTTCCTAAGAAAATATAATCGACAGCATTGGAAAGTTTAATGTCTGACCAAAACTGTTGCTGTAAGCTAGAAAAGTTACTAATATTTAGATTGCCATTCCGAATCGACGACACGGTCATATTATGCATAAAATGCGGTGTTTCCAAATAGGCTTTAAGATGTTGATTGATTCGTTCAGTTACCCTAGTTGTTAACTGAATCGCCAATTCATTCACCGCTCTTTGTCCTGTGCGAAAAGACAGATAGCCAATTAGTCCCACCGTAGCAAAAACTTGCATGACAAAAGGAATGACTAAAACCATTCGTAGCGGCAAGCTGCCGGATATTTGGCTAACTTTATGTTTTATTTCTCTCAACCTTAATTTCTTCATACATCTGTTTCTGTTTTAGCACAAGCAACGTAATATTATCATAATTTTTTTGGTTGCCAATATAGTTCAGGACATCATTAATCACCGCTTCTTGAATAGCCATGGCGCTTAAATGCCGATTCCTTAGTTATGTAGGGTTTGCTACAAAAGCTGGAACGTTTCAAAAAGAAGAATGTAGAAAACAATAAAAAAACCTGCTGACGCAGGTTCATGGTTTTATGGTAATGACTGAAAAGGATTGAAGTAATTAGCGGCGATGTCCGAACCATTTTGAGGCAATTGCTCCCATAACCGCCCCCACTAAGGGATTGCTGAGGAATTTGACAATGGCCGGTTGATCGGCTAAAACGTCCTGAAAGATATCCGGATGAGAATGATAGGTAAACGTGGCAAGTTTAGCCACATCATCCTCCGTCATCCGACTGGCGTGATGAGTTGAAAGTCCCAGTTGCTTTTCCAAGTCGCGATCGCTCAATCCGCGTTTCTTGAGTTGCTTGAAAAATTCACGCGCCACATCATCCCGTTCCTTGGGCTTAATGTGAGCGATCGCCTGTCGCAATTCAGGTTCCATCTGACTGGGAGGTATGCGATCGGGATGCAGGGATCTGCCAAATAATTGGCGTCGTTCATCTCGCGAAGAACGTTGAGCAAAGTCATCAAAGTTTTGATACTCTTGTTCGGGTGTTTCTGGAACGGGTTCCAGAGATTCGGTATTACCACCCGCCAAATCCTTCATGATCTGACGTTTATACTGGTCGCTCGTTGCCATCCTTTATTATCTCCTTTTTTTTATTGATACGTAACTTGATTGGACTGATTATTGTAATTCGCTGTTACAATAAGTTCTTTATCCGGGGCGTATACCAATACTTTCAGATCTCGATTCGGAAAATTTTGGTGGAACCCTTGAACTAAAGAGCGGGCTAAATCCTTAACCTCTGGCGGACGAACTTGAGGGGTAATTACAATCCCTAACTTATCGTTATCGCGCACGTAGGCGTCACTAATTAATCCCTTTGCTGTTTGCACCGCCCAACTACCGAACTCTTGACCTGCTGCCGTATTGCCTCGTTCTAATTGTTGATAGGTTACACTGGGATTCAATGCCGTTGGCGCTTTTGCTTTGGTTTGGTTTGCTTGGCAAGCCGATGTGGTCGCTAGGACTAAAATTAAAGCCAAAGCTGTGAAAAACTGGCGAGTTTTTTTACCTAAACTCACAGCAACCTCCTGATGAAACTATTAGTGGATTTTCAATAAATGACCAGAAGGTCTAGATTAAGACTGCCTAGACCTTCTGATTCTAGTAAGGCAGGTATAAATTAATCAGCCGACTCAAATCAGATACGGCTTTTTTGGCGTTCCCAATCGCGCAAAATGATTAACCTGCTTACTATTTCTGACAAGACAATTAATCGATTATTTCTTTAGCTTTATCTTTCACGTCTTCAACAGCGTGACGAGCTTCAGCTTCATTTTGCTTTGCCTTACCTTCTGCCTTATCCTCAGGATCACCCGTGACATTACTCATGGCTTCCTGTGCCTTACCTTCTAGGTTTGTGGCAGTGGCTTTAGCTCTATCTTCAGTACTCATATTTTGAAATTCTCCGAATTATGATGATTATGAATTCGCCCCTAAAAAAAGAATGAATAATTTTGGGGACAATTTCTTTTTGGTTAATGTCCAATGTATCTGTATTTTTCATTAAAATCGTCAATCTACAGGTAGATTAGTCTGATCCCCGCTTTATGTCTAAAGTAGGAATGGGTTATACCTTCTCTGGGTTGACGACTCATTTTTTAGAGACTTCCATACAAAATTGTAGATACGTGTGCAACGTATCTACAACCTGGACGATAGATTTTTACTAACCGTTAATCCAGATAACCCATCATTTCATCAGCTTCTTCCATGACATTGGAAGCGATGGGACGGTTTCCCAGAATCATTTCTGTGTTCTCAAGATGCAGGGTACTCACAGAAATCGGGCGATTTCCAGACACAACCATAACATCTCGGATTTGCATGTTACTCGCTGAGATCGGGCGCTCACCCATGGATGAAAGTGTGCCAACAATTTGTAAATCGCTGGTATCAACAGGACGTATCCCCCTTATTGAACCTTGATCACTCACTTTTAGCGAACTGGTGGCTATGGGACGATTTCCCGGTAGAGGGATTGAAGGTTCAACCAGAGAAACTTTCCTGGCTTGCTGCTTTTGAATAGCTAGCTTGGTTGATTGCGTTTCCTTATCTTTTGCCATGGGTGTTTCCTCGCTTTTTTTAGGGGTACGGCTATTCGTTTTACTATTAGCTTTTCTTTGGCTAATGGCGTTATTTGCCATAAACAATTCCTTTAAATTTCTAACGGCATTGGCTAGGGCGTAGGAGACTTAACCCCCTTTGGGGCATTATCACTACTCTGACTCAGATTTTTAGAATTATTATAAACGTATATCTATCTTAACGAATAGGTATAAAACAATACAAACTTGTAAAGATTTGCAAAGATAGAGAGAAATCGACTGTGACCATTGAGGCTTGCGTCAGTTCTGTATCCTATCTGATGCGTCGGGGCGACTAAGAACCTACGCGATACCGCGAAATGGTTAGCTTAGGACGATTTCCACCGTTAGCTTTTATTGTGTCCACCTACTTATCACCCAGGTTACTTCTATGACTGATCCCAAAGCGGTTAAATTCATCATTCAACAAGGAATGCGCTGTTTGCAGGGGGGAGACTTTGACGCCGCCGTCGCCCTATTCCAGGATGCGGTAAAGCTTACCCCTGAAAATGGGGAGGCTTGGACAGGGCTAGGACTCGCCCTAGGACATCTACAGCGCGATGAAGAGGCGATCGCGAGTTTTGACCAAGCGGGGGTGTTAAATCCCCAGGATGCGAGTATATGGCTGAATCGAGGCATAGTTTTGTCAGACTGGGGAAAGCATGAAGCCGCGATCGCGAGTTTTGATCAAGTGATCGAACGAGAACCCGCCCATCCCGAAGCGTGGAATTCTCGCGGAACCTCCCTAATGATTTTGGGACGCAACAAAGAAGCCCTCGCCAGTTTCGATCAAGCGATCGCCTGTAATCCCAATTACGATAAAGCCTGGAGTAATCGCGGTAACGTCTTAACCAACCTCGGACGCCACAAAGCCGCCCTCAAGAGTTTTGACAAAGCCTTGCAAATTAGTCCCAATCACCCAGAAATATGGTATAACCAAGGCTGTTTGTTGATGCAACTCCAGAAACGAGACGATGCGATCGCGTCTTTTAACAAAGCCCTAGAACTCAAACCCAATCATATCGGCAGTTGGATTAATAAAGGGATCGTCATTTCGGAAATGGGTCGTGAAAAAGAGGCATTACTCTACTACGAGAAAGCGTTAGAATTCGACCCCAACGAAACTCATTGCTGGAATAATCGAGGACTTACTATGCGGCGATTGGGACGTTTAAAAGATGCTGTCGCTAGCTATGATCGGGCGTTAGAATGTATGCCTGAAAATTATGAAGCGTGGGACAATCGTGGCTATGCTTTAGTCAAGATGGGACGCTATCGGGAGGCGATGGCAAGTTTTGACAAGGCGTTAGAAGTGAATCCTGATCATGTGAATGCGGTTTATAACAAGGGGTATTGTTATGCCGCCCAGGGTAAGGTGACGTTAGCGGTGAATTATATTGAACAGGCAATTAAGGTGAATCCACAGAAATATCTGCCTGTGGCGAAAACTGACCCCGATTTGGAACGGTTACGGAAAAATAAACGGTTTCAGAAGATAATTGGAGGTGGGAATGGTAAGTGATAAGCACGTCAAAATGATTACTCATCTTAATAGTTTTACCTTTGACATTACCTGTCAAAAAAGAAATTGCATCTGGATGATGTCTGACTAAATATCTATAGTTTTCTGACAAAACGTAGCAATGAAGGGGACAATATATTAATGGTTTTTCTGACCTTAACTTTTTTATTGTCCCACGTTTTGCGGCTCACGTATACTTGATGAAGTGCCATAAGTATTTCTTTCAAATAAGAGACTCTACTTTTAGAAGGAAACTCTAAGTTAATAGTAAAGTCAGAACCCAATCTATAGAGTGGTTGCCATGCGGCACTTACATCAAAGTTAGTACGTACATTTTCTCCATGGGCAATCATGAGCCATACAGGTTTAGTTATTATTTGACGATTTTTATGATTTTTAATCTCAGTATGACCATACTGAAGAACGGTTTCAAAATTATTGACTTTTTCTACTAATGTGTAAAAGGGGGAAGTTAGCCATTCTCTTAGGTATAGAGTTTGTTCTTTTGTTCGATACAAATAACCAAAAGGAAAATTAATAAATCCCAATTCTTGACTACTAAAGTTTTCTTGGATTAGCGAAACAAAGTTTTTGCTAATTGCATCATCACTATCAATACTCGTCGTTATTAAGTATTCAGTTTTGTTGCTTAAGTTGCGCTGGATAGTTTCTTTGACGGTATTTAACAATGTTATTTTACTTTGAATATAAACAGGTATAATTTTAATTTTTTCGGCATTTAAACAGTAACTTTCAACTTTCTGCTTAAATGATATCGGTAAAGCTGCATCAAATAAAATTATCCAAGTAAAGTTTTTGTTGTTTTGGCTTAAAACCGAGGGATAGCAAACCTCTTCAAACAAATTAAATCTATGAGTTAAAAAATCAGGATGGTTCCGATCATGCCGCTGCCTTGATAGATGCCAATCCACATTCATTCGAGTAATAATGAAATGTTCAAACATTATCGATGGTTCCATTGATTGTAAAATTCACTTCTAGATTTATGAACAGGGTTATGCTTCTAGTTTCTAACCTGATTAAGAAACTGTCAACTTGTCTCGCCCCATAATCCTATCATGTCGGGTTGGTTACTTACACTTTAGTGCCGCCCAAGGCAAGTGGCTCCCAGAGAAGGAGTAAGGGAACAAGGTAAAAGGAAATTATTACTGTCCTGTCCATACTAATCCGGATTTAAGGGAGTTGGGGACGAATAAGCAAGTAAAGGCGTTGATTAAACAAGTGAGGAGATAACCCTAAGCCGTGAACGATCGCGCTTCTGATTGCTAACCCTAAACCCTAAACCCTGATTCTTTCCCGACTCCTTTATGTATTGCACTCAATCGAGAATCGTGAGAACGTTCCCCCTCAACGCAGCCACCTGTGAACCCAGGTTAAAAGCCTCTCATAGCCAAAAAAACATCGATGAGTACTCTCCTTCTAGAAAACCCTCAAGCCGCCAACCTTAGCTACAACTGTCCCTTGGAAGTCACAACCCATGAAGCGTGGTATAACTTGGGTATTATACTGATCCAGTCCGGACAGTTTGAAGAAGCGATCGCGACAGTTGACCAAGTTTTAGAACGTGAACCGGATTTATATCAACTGTGGTATAACCGGGGAATTGCGCTGGATAAGGCGGGACGCCATGAAGAGGCGATCGCTAGCTATGATCAGGCGGTGAAATTGCAACCAGACTTTTATCCGGCTTGGTATAATCGGGGCAATGCGTTGGTGAATTTAAAACAATATGAAGCGGCAAAGGTTAGCTATGATAACGCCCTAAAACTTAAACCTAACCTGCATCAAGCTTGGTACAACCGAGGTAATGTTCTGTTTAGCTTACAACGCTGTCTCGAAGCCATCGCTAGCTATCAAGACGCCCTAAAAATTAAGCCGGATAAATACGAAGCTTGGTACAATCAAGGACATGCTTGGGTACACTTAAAACAGTTCCAAGAAGCCATCGCTAGCTATGACGAAGCCCTAAAAATTAAACCCGATGCTCACGAAGCTTGGAATAACCGAGGAGGGGCGCTGTATCGCCTTGACCGTTTTCCAGAAGCCGTGGCAAGTTATAATGAAGCACTGAAACTTAAGTATCAACAACCCAGTTCTTGGTATTATCGGGGCAATGCCCTTGTGAACTTAAGATACTTTCAAGATGCCGTAGCGAGTTACGACGAAGCCCTAAAAATTAAGCCCGACAAATATGAGGCGTGGTATAATCGAGGGTATGCGCTTTTGCAATTGGGAGACTACCCAGAAGCCTTGGCTAGTTTCGACAAAACGATAGAGTTTAAATCCGACAATGCTAATGTTTTTTACAACAAAGCTTGCTGTTATGCTTTGCAGGGCAATGTTGACCTAGCTATCGAAAATCTGCAAAAAACCCTCAATCTGAATCCTGATCAATACCGAGAGTTAGCCACAAATGACTCTGATTTGGCTAGTATTCGCCATGATCAGCGGTTTCAAAAATTAATCTATTGACACTCACTCGGTTAAACATGCCCTCGAACGAAGTGAAGGGACGCGGATGATTTTTTCGTCAGAGGAACCCAGAGTTTTACATCGTCGGTGAAGGTTACAGCGCTTTTGGTAGTAAGTGAGGTACACAGACAGATCCCCGACTTCTTCAAGACGTCGGGGATCTTGCTTAAGGCTATACTTCATCAACCTGAAATCTGCTGTAGCTTTATCCCCAGAAAGCTTAACCACCGTATGCCCTACAGCTTCTAGTCCATTACTTTACCATAAAAACGATTTTAATAGTTAAAAAGATTGGCGAATAAATTCGCTACTAACTAGAGATGTCAACAGTTTCGACTCTCTTTAAATTATGAAAAAACAGCCACACTGTTTATTTCAGAGGGCTGGACAGCCGTGTTCAATGATAATTCAACACCATTCTGCTCAGATTCTTCGCTCGATAAACAAGCAATCGCTGGCTTGTTAATACAAAGAGATGGCATTGTGACCAAGAGATGCTGATGCTCACTATACACTTCTACATCCGTGAGAGTAATAAAATTACGAGAACTATTCAATAAGTCCGAAATATTAAAACTGGAACGATAGCCATTTAAGGAGAGATTAATGGTCAATATCCCTAAAATTTGAAGATTATTGACGGTTAAAACGTTAACTCTCAGTTCTCTCATCAACTCACTCCTGCCAAATCAACAATTACCGTATTATCATCCCTGAAAATCAAGAGGTTGTCTGGAAAAAGGCGGGACTCTTGTTGCACCTGACCCTCCATTACAGCATTTTGCAACGTCATGAACGCTTGGAGGTCTTGTGAGTCGTATTTGCTTCTAAGTAGCTGTCGCAGTTGGTCTTCAGCTTCCCTGGTGAGATACCGTGTTGTTAGTGCCTGTTGAACAATCTCGCGAATCAACATGATTCTAGTCCCCAGTTTACCCTTTCATTAGGTTCTCAAGTTCAGCAGGTGCATTTTATGCAAAAGTCGGACATTTGTTACAAATATTTACATAAGTCATTGGTCTTATGTCATTGGTCATTCGTCTTTGGCTACCCCATCTTCCTCATCTCCATGCTCCCCCTGCTTCCCCTGCTCTCCCTGCTTCCCCTGCTCCCCCTGCTCCCCCATCTCCCCCTGCTTCGCACCTCCATACCGCCACTTTTGTTAAAGTTTTGTAAAGATTTGTCCCACCTTGCATAAAATCGCCCCTGAGTTCGTGAGACTTCTATGAGCAGAGTTAAGTCGGTGTATCAACGCAATCTCAGGTAACTGATGTACGAACCCTACCGCTATCGATGAATGCCATAGACCAACAGTTAAAGCAACTGGCACAGGACGCACAGCAGCATCCTCCCCGTAGTAAACAACGACAGCAAGCTTTAGCCAAGCTATTAGGTGCTATTCAGCAGTCAGGTAAACTGACTCGTCCCTATCCCGGACAATTTCATGGATTTTATGAGGATATTTATGATGAAGCCAAGCAACGTTTATTTTGTTATATTTGCGAAAGGATTGATGACTATAATCCCAGTTTTGAAGTTTTACAATGGGTAAACTTTCTGCTCAAGCAACGGTTCTTCATGGAAGCCAGTCGTTCTATGATGCCAACGCTGCATAAAGGAGTCGATGCTAAACGAGTCAAGCGTTTAACCCTGGATGACTTAGAGAAAAACAATCCAGCCGAAGTTGATCCGCAGTTGACGCCTTCCCTGTCCCAAGAAATCATTCATTATCTAGAAACTGACCCCGAAGGACTCTTTAATCAAACCTATACGTCAAATCAACCTGCCGCCAACTTCCAATTTTTAGCATTGAAACTTTTATCCGGTTATTCCTGGAAAGAAATTTCTGAAGAACTAGGAATTAATATTTCCACCTTAAGCAGTTTCTACCAGCGTTGCTTAACTAAATTTAGCCCCAAGTTAAGAGAATACTTATCATCATAATCCCTGAGGCACAGAATACAATGTTTCACACCACGAATGAACCCCTAATGCTGACCGTACCCCTGACGTTAGAAGCCCATCAAATCGCTCAACAGTTTCACCAAAAGCATTCCCAAAAAAAGGCAAAACAAGTTTACCTAAATACGTTAGCCGTTTATGCTGTCAAGACCTCTCTACAATGCCTAGAAATTCCGACAAACTGGCAGGCGAGTGATAGTTGGAATCCAATCATGCAAACCCTGACTAATACAGCCGACTTATTGATTAAAGATCTTGGCAAATTAGAATGCCGTCCCGTCTTACCCAACGCCGCTAGCTGTCATATCCCCGCAGAAGTTTGGTCTGACCGGATTGGTTATGTAGCCGTTGAATTGAATCAAGCCTTAACTGAAGCCAAGTTACTGGGATTTTTCCCCAGCGTTAAAACCGAGGACGTCTCCCTAAGTCAACTTATCTCACTGGAACATTTATTAGACCATCTTAACCCATCTAGACAACCAATACAACTTAGTCAATGGCTACAAAATATTTTTGATGCCGGTTGGCAGACTGTGGAAACATTATTCGACTCCTCGCCAACAGAACTCGCTTTTAATTTTAGAACGTATACGCAAATAGCCACCCACTTATCCGAACCATCCGATCTGAAAATCACACGCGGGAAGCGGCTGACATTAGGACGACGATATGATGATGAACAAGTCATATTAGTCATAAATTTGATGCCAACCTCCGTATCAGAACTAGATATTTCGGTTGAAATATATCCAACGAACGGTCAAACCTATTTACCTAAAAATTTGCGACTGATGATTCTCGATGACACCGGAGAAACCGTGATGCAAGCTGAAGCCAGAAGCACTAAGCAAATTCAATTACAGTTTAGTGGAGAACCCGGAGAATGCTTCAAAGTTAGGGTAGCGTTAGCTGATATCAGCATGACAGAAACCTTTATAATTTGAAGAAACCCTTCGCTTCGTTATTCGGGCAGGGTTGTATGTAGGGGCGCGTTTGACTACTATCATTTCTTACCTAACCCTGATGAAACTCAACCCGTCCCAGTTTTAAGTGTTACAAAATAGCTATATTCATCGTTAGTGCCTGTTCCCTATTCCCTATTCCCTATTCCCTGTTCCCTGTTCCCTGAAAAATGACAAATGACACCACCCACAAGAAATTAGTAATTTTGAAACTCGATGGTGATTTCCAAAGCCACGGATTTCGGGTCACATTAGCCATTGGTTGGGATGGCGCACCCCCAGATATTGAACTCAAAGGAGTATTAGACGCAGCGCCTGAATTTGCCGATCGCATCCAGTCTCATTGGCAACATAAGTATCGGTGCATTAGCGCCCCCTATCGAATTAAACCGAAAAAAATTATCTATGATGGTTCAGTCAGCCAGCGCCTGAGAGACTGTCAAGACTCCGCCAATGAATTAGGCGATCGCTTGCGAACCTGGTTAGATGGGGAAGGGTTTCGCCCCCTGGATCGGCGGTTACGGGAATCCCTCAGTCGTCAGGATACAATTCGCTTCTTAGTCAGCACCAGTGATCCACACCTGCAAAAACTTCCTTGGCATTTGTGGGATTTTTTTGACCATTATCCGAAAGCGGAACTCGCCTTAACCGATCCTCAGTTTGAACGCCCATCTCAATTCACCTCAAATCAGCGCACACCTAAGGTAAAAATTTTAGCCATTCTCGGTCATAGCCAGGGAATTGATATTGACAGCGATCGCCAGTTACTTGAAAGCTTACCCCATACCGATATTACCTTTTTAGTCGAAAAAAGCCGCCGAGAGATTAACGACCAACTTTGGGAAAAACATTGGGACATCATTTTTTTTGCCGGACATAGTGAAACCGAAGGGGAAACCGGGCGGATTTATATTAATCAAACCGATAGTTTAACCATTGATGAACTTTGGTATGCGCTGAGAAAAGCCGTAGAACGAGGGTTAAAATTAGCTATTTTCAACTCCTGCGATGGCTTAGGATTAGCCCGACAACTGGATGATGTGCAGATACCACAAATGATTGTCATGCGGGAGTTAGTTCCCGATCGCGTGGCGCAAGAGTTCTTGAAGTATTTTCTCACTGCCTTTGCTCAAGGTCAACCCTTCTATTTAGCTGTAAGAGACGCCAGAGAACGATTACAGGGATTAGAGACTCAATTTCCTTGTGCTAGTTGGTTACCCGTAATTGTCCAGAATCCCACCCAAGTTCCGCCCAGTTGGAACGACTGGATTAGCAACCCTAAAGCCAAACCCGTTAAGCGGAGACGGCGAGGTTGGCAATTGGTACTGGGTGCGAGTGTCATGGTTACCAGTTTAGTCATGGGAGTGCGATCGCTAGGTTGGTTACAATCGACTGAACAGCAAGCCTTTGATCAACTCCTAGAAATGCGCCCCACGCCATCCCTTGATCCTCGGTTATTGATGGTTGAGGTAACGGCTAAAGATATCAACAATTTAGGGGGTGAATATCCGCTACACGATCGCACCCTGCTAAAACTACTGCAAAAACTCCAAACCTATCAACCCCGCGCCATCGGCTTAGATATCTTTCGCGATCGCCCAGAGGGGGAAGGGCGGGATGAATTGGTACAATATCTGCAAACGAGCGATCGCGTGATTCCCATCTGTGTCATCCCGTCTCCCCAAATCCCCGAAGGCGTTGCTGCACCCCCAGAAGTCCCCAAAGAACGCTTAGGATTTGCTGATATTGTTGTTGATCCAGATGGGATTGTTCGGCGTCATCTCATCGCCATGAAACCGCCAGCCGTATCCTCTTGTTCCACCTTCTATTCCCTGAGTTTTCAAGTAGCCCTACACTATCTACAAGCCGAGGGAATCTCACCTGAATTTATTTCCCAAGATCAGTGGAAATTGGGTTCAGTGACGTTAACCAATTTAAATGCCAACCCCGGATTTTACCAGCGCGGTGTCGGATTAGAAGGATTTCAACTCTTACTTAATTACCGTTCCCCAGAATTGGCAAAAACCATGGTAGAACGAGTAACCTTGAGTGATATTTGGGCAAATCGCGTGAATCCTGATTTTTTGCAGGATAAAATTATTTTAATTGGCATAACTGATCCCACAATTAAAGATGAATTCCAAACGCCTGGTAATCATGAAATGCGGGGGCTATTCCTGCATAGTCAGATGGTCAGTCAGATTATTAGTGCGGCTGTGGGAGAACGCCCCTTGCTGAGGTTTTTACCTCTATGGGGAGATCTCGTCTGGGTGTGGATAGGGTCAGTTATTGGAGGTGCGATCGCATGGCACTATCGAGAGTCCCTGTTACGCCTGGGATTAGCAGTAGGAGTCTCTATGATAACGATTAATGGTATTAGCTGGTTTATTTTCATTCAAACTGGGAGTATATTATCCATGGTTCCAGCAACGCTAGCTGTATTTGCGACAAGTGGAAGTCTAGTGGCTTACCAGGCATTTAAAACGTCGCGATCCGATTAAACCCCTTAAACCTATGACTGCACACAAACTTGCTTTAATCCTGGCGATAACAGTTCTTGAATTGACAATTCATCGACCACTGGTTCAAGCCCATCCTATTCAAAAATTGGCAAGTCTTAAACAAGATCCACCCGTTCGGGATAGACCGAATGATGATCGCAAACCTGCCGGAACTCGTGGACCTTGTGAACAGACTGAACAACCGTTTACACCGTTATTACCCATTACCGACTCCGGCGTCAAGTTTTCTGGCTTTACATTAAAAGCTTACCCCACATTTTGGTTTTATATTCCCTATCCGAGTAACACAATTAATCGAGGAGCCTTCGTTATCAAAAATTCACAGGATGAGAATCGAAACTATCAGGTTAGTTTCCAGCTTCCAGAAACACCAGGCTTTGTCAAAATTAGCTTACCAATTACTGCCATTCCCCTAGAATTGAATAAACAATATCGTTGGCAGTTCACCCTATATTGTACATCCAATGATCCGACGGATTTATCTCAAAGCATTTGGCATAATGGCTCAATTGAACGCCTTGATCCTCAGCATTTAGAACCTCAGACAGCAACAGCGTTGGTAATGGATCAGATGAAGTTTTATCAAGATAATCGTCTTTGGTACGATATTTCAGCCGATTTAGTCCAAATCTATGACTTTCCTCTGGCTTGGCGTTATTTATTAAGAACGATAGATTTGGAAGAACTCAAAAAAGAACCGATCGCAGGTTCAGTTGAACCCATTGGGGATTCTAATGAAATCTTAGGAAACCGGGAATAGGGAATCTGGGGGAGTCATGTAGAGACGCGCCATGGCACGTCTAGAAACAAGGACAGCTTTTGCTATCCGTTAGCGAACAATACAAACACCCCCGACTTGTACGGTACAAGCTTCTGGTTGTTTAACAGGTTCTAAACTCTGAGTACTGGCGTTGTAAGTATATTCACCCGCTGGAAAAACTCGGTTAGGATCGGCACAATAGCGATAGCTTTGTCCACCTTCGGGATAGGAGATAACGACAAAAGAACTGGTTGCTGGAGGACAGGTATCGAGTACATTTAATCCATACTCGTCTTCCAATTTTTCTTGGCGAGGATCGGTTGTTTGATTGGCGGCGGTTTGAGTTCCCGGGCGTCCCGGCTTTAAGGTTTCCGTACTCATGTCGTAGGTATATTGTCCCGCTTCTAGAAAACGGTTAGGATTGGCACAATAGGTATAGGTTTGATCCGATTCCGGAAACGACACAACCACTAACGAACCCGTCGCCGCTGGACAGTTTTCCAAGACTCTCAATCCAAAGTCATCTCGTAATAATTGTTTTCGTTTATCTGGGGTTTGATTTGAAGAGGAGGGTTGATTTGAGGGATTATTAACGATAACTCCAGGTGTAATTCCGGAAAGGGAAACCGTATATCTGCCTCTGGTATTATTGTCACCTAAGACGAGGAGTTTATATTCGCCACTGATGGGGACTTGATAAACTAACAGATTGGTTTTGTCATTGTAGGCGACTTGGTTGCCCGTTTGTGAGGAACTCAGGACTAAAATGGGTGATAGAGTACTACCTTCTTCCGGTTTAACGCTGATGCGAACGGTATCCCCTTGTTGGGCATTAAACCTATATTCTTCACCAGCAGCGGTTTCCATCGGGGCGTTGGGTACTAAGTCGTTGCGATAGCGGAAGCTGGAAGAGTTGGTTTGGATAAACCCCCTAACGTTGTCATTATTGTCTAGCGTCGTGGCGGCGGTGGCGGTATGGGTAAGAATGGATAAGATGAATCCGCTGATAGCGAATGGGGTAGCGATTCGATTAATCACGGTTTGGGTAAACATGCACTCTAAATATAACCAACTTTAGCTAGGGACAGATTCTATGGGGATAGAGTTCCCCAGATGATAATAACTCAGATGTCGCTAACGCCAGTTGTAGTGGACTGACACAGCTAAAATTTTGGAATAGATTTGACGGTTAAACCGGGCGCAAGCCTTGCGCCCCTACAATTCTAATCTACCAAATAAGGTGTGCCACGCCAGTAGCCAGTAGCCAGTAGGGTGGGTTAGGCGGGAGTTTAATTTAAGTGATAACCTTTTAATGAACAATCCGCCGTAACCCACCGATATTCAGCCAGTAGGGTGGGTTAGGCGGGAGTTTAATTTAGGTGATAACCTTTTAATGAACAATCCGCCGTAACCCACCGATATTCAGGTAGGAACTATTTTCAAATAGACTGAACGTAAGTAGTCGGACTGGCATAAAACGGCACGCTGATTAAGTTTGGTAAATAGCCCTCAAACCCTTACTGTTCCCTGTTCCCTGTTAAGAGTTCCCTAATCTCAACAGTTAACTTTAATTGTGTCCACCTACTTATTGAAAACGTTGGGGTCAAAGGCGTCATTGAATAAAGGGCGCACGTCGGTGCGCCCCTACAGGGATTAAATGGTGGGTTGGGTTATGGGAAATGGGGATTATTTGGCAATTCTAGGTCCCATACCAACCTTACCAGCATAGATGGCGCGATCGCCGAGTTCGTCTTCTATCCGGAGTAGGCGGTTGTATTTGGCAACTCGTTCACTGCGACAGAGGGAACCGGTTTTGATTTGACCCGCACGAGTGGCGACGGCTAAATCCGCGATCGTGGTATCTTCGGTTTCGCCAGAACGGTGAGAGATAACGGAACGGAAGCCATTGCGAGTGGCAAGTTCGATGGTTTCTAAGGTTTCGGTTAATGACCCGATTTGATTGAGCTTAATTAGGATCGAATTCCCAGCCGCTAAATCAATCCCTTTTTGCAAGCGCGTGGGGTTGGTAACAAATAAATCATCGCCAACTAATTGGATGCGAGACCCAAGTTTTTCCGTCAACAGTTTCCAATTATCCCAATCGTCTTCATGCAAGCCATCTTCAATGGAAACAATCGGATATTGACTGACTAATTGATCCAGATAATCAACGAGTTCACTAGGGGAATGAGATGAGCCTTCATAGAGATACTGCCCGTCTTTGTAAAATTCGCTGGCGGCGACATCCATGGCTAACGCTACCTGTTCCCCAGGTTTATACCCAGCTTTTTCAATCGCGGCAATCAGAAATTCTAATGCGGCTTTATTGGATTCTAAGTTCGGCGCATAGCCTCCTTCATCACCTACACCGGATAGCAGCTTTTTCTCTTTCAAGACTTGAGACAGGGCGGCGAAGACTTCAGCCCCCCAACGCAGTGCGTCTTGAAATGAATCAGCCCCAACTGGGACAATCATAAACTCCTGAAAGTCCACATTATTATCCGCATGGGCACCGCCGTTAATTACGTTCATTAACGGAACTGGGAGAAGATTGGCAAGGGGTCCACCTAAATAGCGATAGAGGGGAAGTTGTAATTCATTCGCGGCGGCTTTGGCATTGGCGAGAGAAACTGCCAGGATAGCATTGGCACCCAGTTCATTTTTATTTTGGGTTCCATCCCGATAAATCATCGTCTGGTCAACGGTTGCTTGGTCTAGGGCATCCATGTCCAGGAGTTCGGGGGTAATTTTCTCTTTGATGTTACGGACAGCCTTGAGGACGCCTTTACCGTTGTAGCGATGAGAATCACCATCTCGCAGTTCGTGGGCTTCAAAGGAGCCGGTAGAGGCACCACTAGGAACTTGTGCCAATCCCAGGGAACCACTAGCGAGGCGAACTTCAGCTTCCACGGTGGGACGTCCCCGCGAGTCGAGAATTTCTCTGGCGTCAATGGCTTCAATCGGAGATTCGGGTTTATCTAACATACTGTTTCCTCTAAGTTGCAATGACTCCAGGGTTCAGGATACGTCTGAAGTCGTGGACAAACAAGCGTACTTAAGGAAGTTTTCGATCCCCAGCGCTGGTATCCGGACTTATGATAGGGTATGCGATCGCTCTGTTCCGGTTGCCTCAGAGACACAGAAACCTAATTATCACTTTTTTGATCGGGCGGGGCAGTTAACCTGGCAAGGCGATGCCGTCGCGATGCAAAGGACACTGCGGGATGAGTGGTAATCGCTACCTGTTGGATACGAATGCGATCGCAGTTTTGTTACAAGGTAATTTACAAAGAATTTGCGAAAGTATCCATATTAGCGGTTATTAGATTTTCGCGATCGCGTCTAATTTTACAGTCTCTAGCAAGGGATGAGAAGTCAGGGTTTAAGCAAGTGCTGGTTGTTCTTCTCAGACAAGAGTAACTCTTAAGTGTGATTGGTGTCAGAATTTCATCGTTGGGTCATCGTTAAGCCACACTTAACCGCTACATGAGCTATAGTACATAAATAATACACACGACAAATAGGAATTAGGCTCTCCCGTGTTTATTGGTGATAAGCAAACCTGATTACAGCATGAAATAAAGCTGTTGCGTGATCACCAAAGTCCATTGAGGAAATAAATATAACTTCCACCGTAGCTCCGGACGATTCGATTTATAGGTTTTTTGGTAATGAGCAAATCAAGAGCCCGTTCAGATTTTATTAACTCACAAGGATTTAAACCTGTCAAGCAAAACCCTCTAATCAAGCTGGCTCAAACTCTTTCTGTATATGATTCTGCTGATCTGCTAGCCACTCTCGCTGGGTTACAGTTAATGCCAGAGAATGCTGACCGTGCTGTTCGATTTGAAGCGCTCACCCGCGCCGTTGCTTCAATCAGTAGCAAGGGATTTGGGTCTAAAAAGAAAGTTAACCTGAAGCAATTAGAAAAAATTTGCAACCATTCTTCCGATTTAGAACCGTTCATTTGCATGGAAGACCCATTTAATAACCCTTTTACTGAAGCTTTTACCTTTCATGGGGGTTCCTACATCGTTTTCCCAGGAATTGCTGAAGAGGAAACGTTTATCTTACGGCATCTTGCTAAAGCAATATTTTTAAGTTCTGACCCTTTTCCAAACCAACAATTTGCAACAGCAGCTTGTGGTCTAATCTCGGCGGTTTTAGCCATCAGCAATGAAATAGCGCGACGTGTTGGTCTTGAGAGGGGAGTCGAGCCAGTTATTGCACCAGAAAGGGAACTGTCAATTTAATTATCTTATCATCTATATCTTCATTTCTGCAAGGTTCTGACAACAGGGGTGAAAGGTATATGATGAAGATCATTCTAGGCGGCTTTCGGGAGTTACTACCCGATAGCCATCGTAAAAAATTATCTGATGAAGTAATTACTAGAATTATTGATAATCATGCCCCACTTGGGAGAAAAAAGAAACTTTTCTTTTTAGATACTGCTATCAATCCTGCACTTGATGACAAAGGTCTACTGAAATATCGAAAGGTACAGGAAGCAGATGAAGATGAGCTTTTAGACGAGCTGGGTAATTACCTTAGTTCAGTTGAAAAGTTGAAGGAAGGTTCTATTGATGATAGCCAAAGAACTGCCGTTCTTCAGAAAACCGTGGGTTTCTTCTACCAAGAATTACAAAAATTGGTAGCATCACTAAATCCTGAGAAGCTTTTAGAGCATTTGGTTGTTCGGCACGAAGCAATTGTGCAAGAAGTGGCGGAACATCGAATGCAAAAACTTTGCTCTTGCTCGCGCACCTCACGAAATGAAGAATGAGTTAGATCAGTTGTTTCTAGGAAGACAAAAGCGAAAAGGGAAAGGCAGAGAAAAATCCGCTGTTGAGCATCATCAAGAACGAGTTGATTGGGTGCGCGATCATTTACATGACGTTGTGAGGTGGTTGGAATTAGACTCTTCGACGGATTGGAGCATTGAGCCACTTATTGTCACAGACTATGAGTTAGCCACGCCACACATTTATTCATCACCCATCCCTGTCGTCTCCTTCGTAGAGTTGTCTAAAACTCTATCCCTATCCTAACTACCAATAAATCACTTCAGATTGAACCAACACCAAAAGTTTTATAGCAACACACCTTCTCAGGGCGGGTTTATTCAATTAGCGGATTTCAATCCCCAATAGCGGTACAACCCACCCCTACAACTTAGCTTGTTGCTACTACTCCTCATCGCCATCCCCAGGGGGATGACCTAAATATAACTGCACAAACTCTTCCGCCGCCGTCGGATTAATCTGATGCAGCGCATCTCTGAGTTGAATCACCATCTCAGCGCCGGGATCTCTCACTTCATGTACCCAGCGATAAATATTAGAACGTCCAATCCCCATCTTCACCGCCACTTGGTTCTGGCTGATACTGTAAGTCTCTAACACCTGCTTGAGGGCTTTTCCTGCTCTTCCCATGCCCAAAATTGTGTCAGATGTGGATTCAACCGTAAATGACACCGATTGGCATACGTTGCGCTACACTGGATGTAGTCCAATCGGTGTCATAGTAACCATAGAAGGTAAATCCTCATGTCTAAAGACTTTCTCCCAGATCCCCAAGAAATCTCAACCACTTCACCCAACCCCGAACGCGAACCTGTACAAATCTTAGTCATCGGTTCCAGCAATGGGATTACCAACATCATCCACAGTCTGTACGCCCACCACTTCGCCCAAATCAGTGAATGGAGTCCCCTGATGCCTGCGCCCGTTCCTGGTAAACTTATGCGGATGCTCATCCGTTACGTTCCCAGGCAATAGCAATGTCAAAAATAAGGCACGGCAATGCCGTGTCCCTACGTGAATATTGAAACCAGAAGCCCTAAATATTGAAGCACATTGTTTTGTAATACAATGAAGGTCAGTAGACCGAGCCAATTATCAGTATCTATACTCAGAGTAATCTATAGATAGTCAACTACCTACGCTAACCCCTTGGGGTATAGCGTAGGCTTGCCAGAAATTGTGGAAAATAACAAACTTTAAATAGTTTAGATGAAACTTAAGAAATGAATCCTATAATGCAATCAGCCTTGCGAATTGAAGCTAAAGTTTTACCCGGCAATAAAATCGAAATTGACTTACCCCCTGATACCGCATTAAATACAGTCGGGAACACCATTGAAGTAATTCTTCTGTTGCCAGAAAAGCCAACCCGAGCGACGGAGCAATCGATTCTGGAAATATTGGCAGAAATCCACTCTCAGCGCCCCTCTAGTCGAAACCTCGAAGAAATTAATCGAGATTTGCAAGCGGAAAGAGATACATGGGACAGCTAAACTTGCCTGACTCTTCTAGAATATATATTGACACGGTTGTTGTGATTTATGCCGTTGAACAAGCTCCGGTTTATGGTTCATTGTTGGCTGATCTCTGGGCAAAAGTTCAAGCTGGAAACCTGGAAGTCTTAACCAGTGAACTAACGTTCATGGAGGTATTGGTTATACCAATCCGAAACTCCGATACTTTTTTGACCGATGCCTACAAGCGATTGCTGCGATCACCTCAATTACAATTGCTGCCTATCAATCAACTCATCCTAGAAAAAGCTGCCAGACTCCGGGCAGTTACACCTTCACTGAGAACACCAGATGCCATTCATATAGCAACAGCTATTACTTCAGGATGTAACCAGTTTTTAACGAATGATCAAAGGCTACGGATCATACCTGATTTACCTGTAGTAATTCTAGACGAAGTATTGTCATCATAAAGTCATATTCCTAGGGGCGATCGCATTTGGCTTGGGTACAGGCTCTGAGTGTATTCGCAATTTCGGGTACAGTTGCACAAAACAACTGTCAAAAAGTTATGATAAGGTACGCGATCGCTCTGTAGGGATTAAAAATTGAGGGGGTCTGATGAAACTCTATTACTTTCCGAAAACACGCGCCATGCGTCCTCGGTGGTGTCTAGAAGAAATGGGTATTCCCTACGAGTTAGTGCGGGTAGATATCACTCAAACGGACAAACAAGAGTATCAAAAGTTACATCCCCACGGCAAAGTTCCAGTTCTAGTGGATGAAGATGTAACCATTTTTGAGTCGGCGGCGATTTGTGCTTATCTAACTGACAAATACTCAGACAAAGGATTAATTCCAGCCCCAGGGACATCAAATCCTCAAGGCTTATGCTGATAAACTCAGGCAAAGAGAAGCTTTTAGGCGAGCTAATACAGATTTCTAAGTTGGTGGTATTAAAGTGAACGGTAGTGCGAGCATCTTGCTCGCTACTAATACCCAATTTAAATGCATTACAGCTTACCTAAACTTAGGTGGAAGTTCAGCAGGTGGCGGAGAATCTGCACCTGGAGGAAGCGGAGGTGAACCGCCGGGTGGTAGGGGTAGCGGTGTTGGTTCTGTTCCAGATGGTGAAGTCCCCGGTGAGGGTGACGGTGAGGGTGACGGTGAGGGGGGTGTCTGCGTTTGTGCAGCAGAAGTGTCTTGGGGTGGAGGTGGAGGCTCAAACGTGGGTAATCCATTCGCTGTGTCTCCTGGTGGAGATAAGGGAGTCATTTCCACAGGTTCTGGAGGCGGCGGTTGGATGGTTTCAATGGTGACTGAACGGCTTTTTTGTTCTCCAGCTTCATTGGTGACTTGCAAGGTAATTGTTTCCGTACCTGCTTCTGGACTAAGTTCATAAGGCAAAGTGCCTTCGGGTGGTACAGTACCGGGTGCAGGTAGAAGTTCAACTTTGAGATCTCTACCCCCCTCAACTTTCCAGGACAAAGGTACAGGTATCGCTTGATTTCCAGAAATTGGTATCACAAACTTAGGACGAGTGAGGGTTTCTACACCACCAACTGTAAACTCAACAATATCAAAGGGAACAGGTTGGGCTTCAATTTTAATCGGATCACTTTTTTGAGCAGGTAATTCTTCGGGTTCTCCTTGTTGGGGAACCACAATTAATTCAAAAATATAGGTTCCCGGTTGGCGCACACCTGTGGCAAGATTCAGGCAAACTAATGCCTCATCTTGTATTTCACAGGAGTCTTGGAGGGGTTGAGGAATTCCTTGGCTAAAATCAATCGATTGCATGGGAAAGGTGACAATTCCTTCAGGATTGCGACCTACCAGTTTTAAGAGTCTGATTTGTTCGGGGTGACTAATTTTCCAATTCAGTAAAATACCTAGGTCTTCCGGTTGCGGCTGCTCGTCAGGTGAGTTAGTATCAGTAGCCGTTGGACTAGCTTCTTGGTCTGCTGCTTCTGGGTTGGGCTGAATGACTTCTTGATAGACGGGTTGAGTTGAGGCAAATTCTTCAATCTCAGGAATCGGAAACGGTGTAATTTTGACTGTATTCGTTTGGAGTTCCTCTAATTCCCCCCTTTTTTTTCCTTGGGGAATCATAGTCAGTTCAAACACATAATCCCCCGGTTCGCGAGCATCAGTTGGCACGTTCTGACACTTGAGAATCTCATCGGTTGTGCAGAAACGCTCTAACTCATTGGGAATCCCCTGGCTAAAATTGTAGGCAATTGGACCACTGGTGACGACTCCCTCTGGCGATACGCCTTGTATTTTTAGGGTTTGGATGCGTTTGGGGTTGGTAATCTCCCAATTCAGGCGCACATTTTCCTGATCAGCCGCCGAGTAATTTTTGCCTGCTGGAGCAAATTCGATAATTTCTGGGCGGGGTTTGGGTCTAAAAAAGAGAAACCACAGCAGGAAGATTAATGCACCAATCAGTCCGACTATACCTAAAATAACTAATAAAAATTGCCACCACGGACGCCCTTCCCAAATTAAAGTGCCTTGGAAGCGATTGTTAAGTAAGGGAAACTGTTGTAGGTCTTCAATTTCAATAACAAAGTTTAAAACTCGTCCATAGAAGGGTCTACGCCACCATTTCTGGCTGGGTTGCACCTCTAAATTCGCGATCGCGTACCCGCCAGGGGGGAGACGCACTTGGGTGGGTATCAGGGTATAGGTGCAAAGATCATCACCATCGGCACTTTTGGCTCTCAGGGCAATGTCGCGGGTAATATTGCCGCCGTTATACAGTTGTAACTCGAAAACACCGGACTGATGGCTGACTTTACCGACTAGGGTGACTAACTCGACAGTTAACAGGTAAATCGGCATTACCTGGAGGTAAATCGCATCCAGTAGCACCAAGTCGGGATTATTCAGGGAATAAAGACGCACCGTGGGGGAATAGATACTCGCCCAAGTATCTATAGGTGGGGTGATAATGAGCTGGATTAGACCCTTTTCACCCGGATTCAACTCCAAGCCATCCATCACCCGCACCACTCCGGTGTCGGTATAGCCTTCGGGATAAATCACCCTATACCAAATCGGGGCTAAATCGGGACAGGTTAAGCGAAATCGATCCACGCGATCGGAACGGTTGTGAACCAGAACCTGAACCTCTAAAGGTTCTCCCGGTTGAACCACCGCCGGAACAGCGGAACTTGTGATCGGGAGTAGGGAGAAGGTGGGATCATTTACCCGAATGGCTTCTTGGACAAAAGGTAAGACTTGCAGCCGTGCTTGATGCTGAATGGGTGTATCTTCCGGGTAATGCTGCTGGGCATCAACCATCAGCAGATAATTATAGGTACCCGGTGTCGCATCCAGTGGTATCGGAATCTGGAACACCACCTCACTACTTTGTCCCCGCCCTAACGCCAGACGTTCATAAGGGGAAATACACCACTGGTGTAGGAATTGGGAGGTTTCATCAATATAAATGTCGATTAAGGCACTTTGATTCCCCTCATTGGTAATGGTGACGCACAACTCAAATGTCGAACCGGGTGTAATTGGCGCATCCCCAGAGGGATTCACAATCATGGACAGAGGTTTTCCCGGTGTCAGCGCTTGCTGAATCATCTCGGAAAACGGGCTACCTTGTCGTCTCATTTCGCTGCGGTAGTAACGGGGAATACCTTCGACTTCCATTTCTCGGACAAAACCCTCTTGAACTAACTCATCTAGTTCTATTGCGATCGCCTGTTCCTCTTCATTCAGGTGATCAGCGATTTCAGGTAGGGTATGCCCTTCCTCTCGGCGGATAAATAGCACAATTTGCCGTTGACGTTCCGGAAGTGCCAAGATATCAGCAATATTTATTGTTTTACCACCATTTGCCGAAGGATTGGATGGATTGCTATTCATAGTTTCCCTTTCCCCTCTGGGTTTGACCTATCCTCCTGCTGACTTCCAAGGGCTAAACCGATTCTTTCTACGTTCAGCATGGGTGGAGCGACAACTGTATTAATTTTTACAGCGTTCACCGGAAATAAAGGGTCTGAAGCCCCGTCCTTCTAGGACGGCTTTTATCCGGATAAACACCCCAGGATAGTATGATAAAATGCAGTTGGCTTGCGGCTGCAAAGTCGAAGTCAACTTATCAGGTACGCCGGGACTCGGCGGAACCCAAACCGCAAAGGTTTGAAACGCCCAGCCCTGAATCGACAGGGTGTTAGGAGATAACACGATGCCCTAGATGGCGAATATCGTGTGCCTGGGAACCCGTTTACCGGGATATATGGAACGAAATTTCCATAGAATCTCCCTTATTCTAGGAGGGAGAGCGTCAATCTGACAATTAAACCGCAAGCGAGACGGAATGTCAGCTATTGTCATCTATCCTAGGTAGAATGGCACTGAATTAAGCCCTCAACTAAAGTTGGGGCTAAAAGCTTAAACCCGTTAAAACGGGTTCAAATAGCTACTCAGCAAGCTCGATTCTTACTTGAGCTTTAGGCGATATTCCGTTTAAGGAGCGTGCCAGAAGCGAAGACAGCGCTGACTACAAACTACGCGATCGCAGGTTGTCCTTAACCGATGAACGGGAAATCGCTATCCGATTACCTAGACCTGAACGGCTGTCGGATTGGGGGTTTTGCGGATATGGGGAGGGAGTGCGATCGCTCTCCTCCTGCTCCCTCGGCAAAAGAGGAGGTGGCACAACCGAAGAATGACAACTCTCTCCGAACTGGCACAACAAAGAGTCGGCAAAACATGAAAATCCCTGATGATGCCATCATTCCTGATACTAAATTAACTCGCTATCTCCTAGTCAAGAGAGAACAAGACGATAAATCAAACTTTTTGGCACAGGCGGGATTTACACGGGATAATCCCGACCAATTAAAATCCGCCATTCGTCAACTTGCCGATACAGTAGAAGCGGTAGAAGATAGAAGCAATGAATATGGGACGTTCTACCGTGTCAAAGGTCAACTCATGGGTGTCAATAACACAAACTTGGAAGTAATCACAGTCTGGCTGAACCGTAAAATTGATAACCAATTCCAGTTTATTACTTTAATTCCCAACAAGGAGTGACACTAGAAATGCTTGAACTTTACCAGCGCGTTGTCCTATCTCGCAACCTACCAGAACATCACCTGCAAAAAGGCGATGTTCTCACTCTGATTGATTATGTGCCTCACCCTAGCGGTGGCGAAGATGGCTATATTTTGGAAGTTTTCAATGCTGTGGGTGAATCGATTAATGTAATTGCTGTGCCGATGGGAGCAGTTCAAGCCTTGAAAAATAATGAAATCCTCACTGTTCGTTCTTTAGCTGAGGCGAGTTAGTAAAACTTAAACCTGCTCTCGCGCTAACCATGCAGCAGACAGCAATGACTGTTGAATATCTTCGGGTTCCAAATAGGGATAATCTTCGATTATTTCCCCCACTGTTTTACCATTTGCCACTAAATTTAAAACTAATGAAACCGGAACTCGCATTCCCCGAATACAGGCTTACCCGCTACTTTAACCGAAACCTGAAACGTTGTCGGGTTGGGGGTTTTGCGGGTTTGGGAGGGAGTGCGATCGCTCTTTTCATGAGCAGTCGCCTAAAAGTTCTAGGGGAAACAGGCGAGACGCGATCGCAAATCTCACCTCAACCCAGCCAATCACATCCCTAATCTGAGTTCTAGCTTGGTAAGAAAATGGCTTTACTTCCACTGTCGCCCAACCTCCTGAATCGCACGAGCTGTTGCGGCTAATGCTTCTTTCCCACCGAGAGCGATGATCACAGGACTTAATGCTGAGATATCTTCTAGTAGGTTTCTACGAATACGGTAAGCTAAAACGTCAAGGCTCTCTTTCCATAAGGAAAAGTCAAAATAGGAGGGTTTAAGGTTTGGTAGTAATCTACTGAGAGCCTCGGCACGGTAATATGCATCTGGTATAGTCCGTGCAGCTTCTAGCGCTTCAGGTAGAATTTCAGGGAAATGGGGTACAATTTCTGAGAGAACCTGGGCGCGGTGTCTCTCATCTGGTATAGCCCATGCAGCTTCTAGCGCTTCAGGTAGAATTTCAGGGAAATGGGGGGCAATCCTAGAAAGAGCTAATGCACGGTTAGGCTGATCTGGTATAGCCAGTGTTGCTTCTAGCGCTTCGGGAAATAGACTTTCAGGTAAATGGAGGGCAATCCCAGAAAGAGCTAATGCGCGGTTAGGCTCATCTTGTATTGCGCGTGACGCTTCTAGCGCTTCGGCAAGTAGATTTTTTGGTAAATGAGGGGTAATCCTAGAAAGAGCTAATGCACGGTTAGGCTGATCTGGTATAGCCAGTGCTGCTTCTAGCGCTTCGGGAAATAGACTTTCAGGTAAATGGAGGGCAATCCTAGAAAGAGCTAATGCGCGGTTAAGCTCATCTTGTATTGCGCGTGACGCTTTTAGAGCTTTGGCAAGTAGATTTTTTGGTAAATGAGGGGCAATCTGACTCAGAGCTTATACTCGGTTATGCTCATTTGGTATAGCTAGTGCTGCTTCTAGAGCTTTGGGTAGACTTTCAGGTAAATGGGGGGCAATCCTAGAAAGAGCCGATACGCGGTGTCCCTCACCTTGTATTGCCAATGCCGCTTTTAGAGCTTTGGCAAGTAGACTTTTTGGTAAATGGGGGGCAATCTGACTCAGAGCTGATACGCGGAAATACTCATCTTGTATTGCTATTGATGCTTCTAGGGCTTTGGCAAGTAGATTTTCTGGTAAACGAGGGGGTATCTGACTCAGAGCTAATGGCCGATTCCTCTCATCTTGTATAGCCAGTGCTGCTTCTAGGGCTTTGGAAAATAGACTTTCAGGTAAATGGGGGGCAATCCTAGAAAGAGCTAATGCTCGGTTCTGCTCATCTTGTATTGCCAGTGCTGCTTCTAGAGATTCGGGTAAAATTTTGGGACAATAAGGGGCAATCTGACTCAGAATGCCAAACCGGTTTCTCTCATCTTGCATCGCGTGTGAGGCTTCTAGGACTTTGGCAAGTAGATTTTTGGGTAAATGAGGGATCATCTGACTCAGAGCAAATGCTCGGTTCTGCTCATTGTTTATTGCTAGTGATACTTCTAGAGCTTTATCAAGTAGATTTTCAGGTAAATAGGGGGTAATCCTACTTAGAACAAATGCCTGGTTCTGCTCATTTTGTATTGCCAGTAATGCTGCTAGCACTTTGAGACGTAGATTTTCTGGTAAATGGAGAAAAATATCACTCAGAGCTAATACGCGGAAATTCTCATCTGCTATAGCCAGCGCTGCTTCTAGCGCTTGAGGTAGTAAAGTATCAGGTAGATGGGGTGCAATTTTACCCAGAGCTTCTGCTCGATTCATGGGATCTTGTTTCTGTTGAGCATAAGCTAAACCCTGTTCTGGAGTCCATATCTGCTTCTCCACCAACGCTGCTATTAATTCAGCCGGGATATTGTTTGCTAAAGAATTAAGAGAGGCAATAATCAAGGCATAGCGACACTGGAGTCCAATGGATTCTGATGGTTTCTCCTCATACATCTGTTCCGCTAATCGCCAAGCTCGTGCCACATCGGTGACAAAGTTTCCCAGTTTTCCCAGTCTGTCGCACGCTTCATACCACGCATTACGTCCTTGAGGTGTTGAGGCTTGTAAAAGTTGATGTAATTCTTGGGATTGACCTGCTTTCTCTAAATGCCAACTCAAATAGTTATGAATATAACCATCATTCGATAATGTGTACCATTGTCCATTTTCAGTCTTGGCACGGTAACGCTCTAGAAACGTCGCATGAGCCTCTTTTAATCTTAATCCCAGTCCTGGTAATTCCTCAGCATAAACCGGGTTAACACTATCGGTTAATAACTCTTTAGCTCGGTCATGCATTAAATCATGAATTCGATATTTTGGCTTCTCTCCCGGTTGCACCGCTCCAGATAACAGGAGTGCTTTAGAACGCAGCGTTCGCAGAATCGCCCCAGCTTGTCGCGGTTTCACTTGCCAGAGAACGGCGGCTGTCTGCTGTCCAATAGAAACATCTTCGGGTAAAACGCCTAACCAAGCAAACTGTTGTAATTGTTCGGGAGATAACTGCCGTAAACTCAAATTAAATGATGCGTTTAAGCTCAGACGCTTACGAGTTTCTTCACAACTGGCACTCCCAGCAGCACTATCATCTAATGTCTCTAGTCGTGCAACTTCAGCCTGGAAGTCCTCTAATAATTCCCACCACTCCACACCCTCAGCGATTTGAGCCGCCGCCAGTTCTAAAGCTAATGGCAGATACCCTAACGCCTCTGCCAAGTCTAGAGCTTGTTTCTGCTCCTGCTCGGACATCGGCATTAGAGGTCTACATTTATTCAACAACTCCAGCGCCTCGGCTGGATTCATCATGTCCAAGTCATAGCGAATGGCTCCCCGCACGGGAGCTTCACGGGTGGTGACTAAAACCCGACAGTTTGACCCCCCCACCTGGAACGGTTCGACATCTTCTGATTTCCAAGCATCATCGACAACCAATAAACTACGTTTGTCATAAAGTAGGGTTCTCAGATGCGTCGAAGCGGCTTGGGGAGTGGTGGGTTTATAGTCAAAGTCTCCTAATGCGTGAATCCAAGTTGCCAGAAATGAGAGGATATCCGGTTGTTGACCCAGTGTTACCCAGAGTATCCCATCGGCAAAGCGTTGATGAATATCGGGGTCATGAGCCAGTGCTGTGGCTAAGACGGATTTGCCAATCCCACCCAGTCCATAGATAGCACTCACGACTAACGTTCCGGGTGTGGTTTCTGCTGTTTCTAGGAGTAATTTTTTCACGTCCCGACGCGGTTGGGAGCGCTCGACAAAGTTGGGGGGTAATGGGGGAGCCTGGAAGGGTTTGCCTACCCATTTAGGTTTAGTGCCAAAATTAACAGTCCCATAATTCTGGAAGCTGTTTTGATTCCCATGAACCTCACCAACCGCCGTACCAATTGTGTTTTGATCACCGGAACTACCGATATGACCTTGATTATCAACACTGCCAACATCGTCACCAAAGGTGTATTGTTTTATCTGGCTTTCATGCTCACTCATTACGCCCAGAAACCCTACTCACTTTTCACAAGACATCTCGAAACCCTGTCCGATAAGCGTTGCTAAAGGTAAAAACTATTGCATTGGGTCAGGGCGGGTTTAGTCGCATCTGGGTTAATCCAGAAAGGATAGTTGTCAAACCCGCCCCTACACTCTATCACTCAAAACAATATGCCGTGAAACGTCAGAGAAACCGTAGGGACGCACTGACCTGCGCCCAATTCACTGACCTGCGCCTGATTCAATCGTCAACGCTATATCCTTTTTTAGCCGTTTCAGCAGAGGAATCCGCTTCAGCTTCAACCCACCCCCTAACCATTTCAATAGGAATACCAATAGGAGCAAACAACACTTTTAGCGCTTCAATACCACCTTCTTTCAGGGCATTACGGAGTCGGGTTCTGAATGTCGGATTGTGCTTAATTTCTTGTTGCAGCGTTACCACTAAAGCACTTTGTCTTTCAGTTTCAGTAGCATTCGGATAGGTTTGCTTAAGCTGTTCCAGTAGCTGCTGAATTTCGGCGGCGGCTTGGGCTAGTGTTTGCTTTTGCTCTGGTGCATAGTTGTTAAAGTGCTGAAGATTTTTATAATCGCCTTTAACCTCACCCGCCCCACTGTTAATCGTGTTGGACTTACCAGAGCTGATGATATGACCATGACTTTCAACACTACCAACATCGCCATGAAAGTTGTATTGTTTCTTAGAGTCTACCATTCGTGTTGAAACCTCACCGAGTTGTTATTGAGCTTGATTTAAGCCAAAGAATCATCGATTAACTGCTTTATCTTTATCCTCTAGTCTAGCTTTAAGCTGTAGGTGAAGTGTCAAGTATTCCCTCAAAACCAGGTATGGAGTGAGGACAACAACTCTCCACTACGGCATTTCACCTGGCTGCGGGTTCTTCTAGGGCTAAGGTTCCCTACTACAAGCTGATCGCACTTCTTTTGATAACCACGATTCACGACATACCGCTTTGCTCTTTCTGTATCCTTCGCTACTGATATTATCTTTAGTTTAGTCAAATGTCGTTTCGGCTAAATTTGTCAAGCTGTGATAATTTAAACTATTCTTTTACCCAGAACGGTTTAATTTTTTCAATCATGCCTTCATCTCAACAAAACGTCATAATTGCTCATTTTTGACTCCTTTTCCGGAATTATCTACGAATTTCCAAGGGTTACAGCAATTGTGAGATGAGTGTGCGATTTTCAGGTATATTATCTATGGTGGGTTTATTGTAAGCAAAACTAATCCCGACACAGATAAACTCCTTTTGACACAGAGAAGTAAATAATCTCCCCAACAATTCTTACATCTTTTTATCCTTTGCCAGCGAGAACTAACGCCTCTGTGTAATCAGTGCTACCAGCCTCCCACCCCCCACCTCTAGCGTTCCTACCAATCAGAGAAATCAGTGTTACCATCTTGATTCAGCCAGGGAGTGTCATATCCAAACAGGCGATCGCAGATTAAACTAAGAGGCGGTGCTTGACTGATAATCTGTCGCTATCGTCCTCTCCCAACCCGATCAGGAGCCAGTATTGATGATTCGCCTGCCTAACAACCACCCCATTTTCAAGGGTTCCAGACTATGGTCAATGGTTGTGGTTTCAGCATCCCTCGCATTGCCCTGGATGTTAGCTCAATCCTTTTATTCCGGTTCTCAACCGATCGCATCCTCTCCCCAGCCGTCTTCGGAGCCATCACCTGAATCGCAAGTCCCGCCGCCGCCAAATCCGTCCCCGGCTGAAGCCCAATGGCGTCATCGTCTGATTGCCCAAAGTCTCTCCTGGCAACGTCCCTCAACTCCTGTTCCCAAGGCAACTCCATCTCAATCCTCTACGGCTCAAGATACTGAGAAAACTCAAACCTCGGCGGCTCAATCACCGACAGCCAACCGAACCACTCAAACCTCAGCCCAAAAACCCCCCACCCCCCTACCGCCCAAACCCAAAGCCCAGACTCAAGCCCAAAGCCCACCCCCGCAATCCGCTCCCGCTGCTTCGGACAACTCAGCCAAATCTGAAACTCCTCCCGCCAATACAGCCAGTATAGAGATGCGAGTTGCGATCGCGACTGGGGTAAGTTCCCTAAATGTTGGCACATCTACCGCCGGAATCGTGGTGGATGGGAATGGCAAGACATTAGGAAAACTTGAGGCGAACGAAGGAGTTAACGTTCAACCCAATGGTTCTTATCTTCGCATCGGTGAATGGAAAACCCCAGGGGGCGTTTGGCTAAAACCTACAGGTGGCGGGTTTGTTTTTGTCAATGGTCGCTGGTATCGAGGGGATTTACTCTTAGTCTCACAAGGAGAGAGTGTCCTTGCTGTTAATTATGTAGAACTGGAGACGTATCTAGCCAGTGTCGTCGGTTCCGAAATCTATCCCAGTTGGCCCCCCGCCGCTCTGAAAGCCCAAGCGATCGCGGCTCGTTCTTATGCGATCGTGCATTATATTCGACCGGCTAATCAGTTATATGATTTGGGTAATACTCAGCGTTGGCAAGTGTATAAGGGAATTGAGTCGGAGTGGAATACCACCACTCAAGCGGTTCAGCAAACCCAGGGAATGTTTCTCAGTTATAAAGGGGGCGTTGTGGAATCGCTGTACGCCGCTTCAGATGATATTGTCAGTAATGTTTTTGGCGGTCAAGGAATGAGCCAAAGGGGAGCATACAAGTTGGCGATGCAAGGGTATGATTACAAACAAATTTTAGCCCATTATTATCCGGGTGCGGGGTTGTCGTGGCTTGAGGATCAGTGAGAGTCATTTGTCATTCGTCAGGGGTTGACAGGTAACGTTTTAAACGCTGGGGAGATTTTCAGGCTTAAGTGTATGATCATGATTTCGAGCAGGCGATCGCGATGACTTTAGCCACCAAGCGACTAACCTTTGCAGAAGTTGTATAATTGTCTTTTTCATCAGCTCTGATCCTGGAAAAAGGTATCGGGGTCAATTCCCGATTCTCGCAGTCGCTCAATCAAAGCATCTAACCGAGCTTGTGTGGCTTCGGCTCGCTGTCTCTCTTGTTCAGCTCGTTGTCTTTCTTGTTCGGCTTCTGTGAGAATCCAGTTTCCTTGAGCATCATACCAACGCAACCATAGGCGATTAATCCCTTGAAACTCTCCCTGCCATAATCCTAAACCTAAGCCTAATTCACTCATCCATACTCGCCCATCTTGTACCTCTAACTCTTGATAATGCGCTCCATTCAGTTTAAACGCCCGTAGCTGATTGGTGTAACGGCTGAATACGACATAGTAAGGAATATGTAAAATCTGCTCGTAAACCTGCCATTTTCGCGGTGGTTTATCTTCAGTGGGAAGCTGAATGTCTTGCCCATTTTCTCCACCTTGTTCCGTCTCAGATTCTCGCCCTTGCGCTTGCCATTCTCCTAAGTCTTCTCTCTCGGTTCCAGGTGAGAGCAATTCCACAACAACGAATGGATTGACGCCCTCCTGCCAAACCACATAAGACAGGCGCATATCCACATCATCATACAGTCGCGGTACACCGACAACCCCAAACCAATCTGGGCGCTTGTACCACAGGGGATGACGCACATCATAGTAAAGGTTTAAGTCGCTGGCATAAAAGATTTGTGAGAGGGAATAGTGGGGAGGGCAAAATGTCAAGCTCAACAATTGTGCTTGCCAATCATGGAATTCGTCAGGCAAACCGGGTTCCTCTGGATCTTCACTCGGAAGATCATACATCGTCGGTAGCGTTTCCCTCGGTGAACAAGGTGGATCAGTTTGAGGAACAGGATAGTTGAACGAAACCATGGACGGAAATTGTTAGGAAAACTGGCTCTATCTTAACAATCCTTACTTATGAATAAGGGCGGGTTTTGTTGTTGAGTTATTGGTAACAAGCCAGCGCTAGTTCCCCAACCCGCCCCTACAGCACAAGGGCGGGTTTTGTGGTTCAGTTATTGGTAATCAGCTAGCGCTAGTTCCTCAACCCGCCCCTACAGTATACTAACAATGCGCTATTGAGTGTGAGTTGCGCGGGTCTTCAATGCACGAACCGAGTCCTATGAACCCAGATGTGCCAGGAAGCCTCTATACCTATATAATTGGCTCATAAGAATTAACAAAACTTAAGGCGGAATCGGAGAAATAGATGGCACTGATCACCACCGGAAAGACGTTCATTCGGGATTTAGAACAGTCCGGCACATTGGCATTGTACGCTCCCTTGGAGGGAGGATTTGAAGGACGTTATCGGCGACGACTGCGGGCGACGGGTTATACGACGATTTCCCTCTCAGCGAAAGGATTGGGCGATCCAGCCGCTTATCTGACGGGTGTTCACGGTGTTCGTCCGCCGCATTTGGGGAAGAAAACGATCGGTCAAAGCGCTGCGGTGGGTGAGGTTTACTTTATCCCGCCTATCCTGACGTATCAACTGGAAACGCTACCGCCTAAGTCGAAAGGGATGGTACTGTGGCTGATTGAGGGCAGTAGTCTGTCGCGCCAAGA
The DNA here is from genome assembly GCF_040218875.1 of Coleofasciculus sp. D1-CHI-01. Classification (NCBI taxonomy): domain Bacteria; kingdom Bacillati; phylum Cyanobacteriota; class Cyanophyceae; order Coleofasciculales; family Coleofasciculaceae; genus Coleofasciculus; species Coleofasciculus sp. D1-CHI-01. The sequence goes on along the minus strand of NZ_JAVJQP010000009.1, from coordinate 7,315 downwards.
ACTTGAATATTTCATCGCGTTGCCTAAGCAGGAGAAGCGGGTGAAAGTGGCAATTGAAATGGGAGGCGATCGCTATTTCCGTTGGCAGCCGCTTCAGGAAACCTTATCTGAGTTGGCATCCTAATGCTGTAGAGACGTTGCCTGCAACGTCTCTACATCTGTCGCTTGGCGATCGCCTATTGGTGGGTTTGATACCCTTGAGAAGGACTGTAGTAGATTTGGGAACGTTTTTATGCTAGAGAAACGAGATTATACCTTAATCATTGATAAAAGCGGCAGTATGTCCATCCGAGACCAGTATTCTGGGAAAAGCCGCTGGGATGTTATGCAAGAGTCTACTCTGGCTTTAGCGAATAAATGCGAAGAATTTGATCCTGATGGCATTACTATTTACCTATTTTCGGGTCGCTTCAGACGTTATGATGGCGTGACGGCTAGTAAAGTCATGCAGGTATTCCAGGAAAATGAGCCATCAGGACGCACAGACTTGGCATCTGTCTTGGAAGATGCCCTGAATAACTATTTTCAGCGCAAGACTAGCGGTCAGACGAAGTTGAATGGTGAAACGCTACTGGTGGTTACGGATGGGGAACCCGATGACCGCAAAGCCGTGATGAAGGTGATTATCGAAGCGTCACGCCGAATTGATAAGGATGAAGAGTTAGCCATTTCTTTTATCCAAATTGGCAGTGATCCTCAAGCCACGAAGTTCCTCAAGATTCTGGATGATGAACTCGAAGGTGCGGGTGCGAAGTTTGACATTGTAGATACGGTGACGATTGAGGATATGGAGGACATGACCTTAACGGACGTGTTACTCAATGCTGTAATCGATTAGATAACCAAGTGAGCGTGTGTTTGAGAACACAGGGGGTGCATTTACCTCATCTGTGAGTATCATGCTGTTTTGGTTTAGTATCCGATCCTTACGTCAGGCGATCGCTCTGAGCAAACATCAAGGGATTCGGTGTCAGAGTCGGTATAGCAAAGCTGATTAAAATAGAAGATATAGAGGACATGACCATTTGAGAATATGTCCTTAATTGTAACTGTTGATCAAAAAATCTCTCCTAACTGAGAGTTTCGTCTTATGGCAGAATCCCCCGATGACTTATTAGCCCAAATTAAAGCCGAATATCAAGAAAAAGACCAGGGAAAACCCCCGGAGAAAAAACCTCTGTTGGATGAGGATGACTTGAAATCACCTGCAACGAATTCGTCAACCTATCAACCTATTTTCTCATCCCAATCTTCGCGATCGCCTGTAGAAGATAGTATGCTATCAGAACTGAAGGCTGAGTTTGAGGAGCAAGAGCGCGAAGCCCAACGGAAACGACAGCAGCAACAGCAAGAGGAAGAACTCAAGGTAAAACAGCGAGAACAGCGCAAACGGGAAGCCCTCAAGCAACAAGCCCAAGAGTGGTTAAATAATTTGAAGCCACATTCTGATGAGGGGCTTTGGTTTGAAGAGTTTTCCTATAGCTATTCTTCCAAACTGGAAGCCGCGATAGATTATCTGCAAGCACTGCGGGAAACGCCGTGATTGTAGAGACGTTGCATGCAACGTCTCTACAATCTTAATTTAGAGGTTAGTGTATTGGTAGTTCGATGATAAATTCTGTTCCTTGACCGGGTTCAGACTGATAACTAAGTTTACCGCCGTGTTTTTCGACAATAATTGCATGGGCGATTGATAACCCCAAACCTGTACCAACACCCACAGGTTTAGTGGTAAAGAATGGGTCGAGTATGTTTTTTTGTAAGGTTTTGGGAATACCAATACCATTGTCAGCAATGCGAATGATCACAGAAGCAGCATTTTGATCAGTGTCGTCGCCTGCCTTTCTTCTAATTTCTGCCTTGTTTTCGGGACTCAGTATGTCTTCATCTGGAGTCGATAAACCCTGATTATCAGGCGTGATCACGCTAGTTTGAATCGTAATCCTTTTATGACCGTCTAAGTGAGGATAATGTTTTTCCTTCTGTTCCAAGGCGTCAATGGCATTATTGAGTAAATTCATAAACACCTGATTAAGCTGACTGGGATAACATTGAATCCGAGGAAGTTGACTATAGTCTTTGATGATCTGTATTTCTTTGGGAAAGACGGTCTTTTTTAATCGATGCTGTAAAATAAGCAGAGTGCTATCGATCCCATCATGAATATTGACGAACTTCTGTTCGGCTTCATCTAAACGCGAGAAGTTCCGTAAAGACAGAATAATTTCCCGGATACGTTCTGCTCCATCTTGCATGGAATTGAGCAGGTTAGGAAAGTCTGCTTTTAAGAAATTCAGATCCATCCTCTCAATCTGATCGTGGATTTCGGCTACAGGTTCTGGATAGTGTTTGCCATAGAGGTCGAGCAAATTGAACAAGTCTAGGGTATAGTCGCGAGCATAAGTAACATTGCCATAGATAAAGCTAATTGGATTATTAATTTCATGAGCGATACCCGCCATCATCTGACCCAAACTAATCATTTTTTCATTTTGAACCAGTTGAGCTTGAGCGTTTTTTAGTTGACGTAATACCTGCTTGAGTTTTTTATTTTTGAGTTTTAATCGACCTTCCGACTGGCGCAAAGCTTCTCTAATTTGCTTCTGCTCACTAATATCACGACCTTCGGGAATCAAGAGTACAACTTGTCCGGTTTCATCAGTTACAGGTTTGAGAGAAAAATCAATCGTGATTACCTGATTATTCGCGCCAACAACCTCCACTTCATAGCGCACAAATTTACCCATCGCCGCCGCCGCGATCGCATGTTTTAATTGGTTCTGGATTTCCGGCGAATGACTCCACCATTTCGTTTGCCAAAATGGACGCCCCGCCACGTCTTCACGCCGCAATCCGCCAAAATTTAATGCGGTTTGATTGGCTTCTAAAACGGTACCATCGGGTTTAAGCAATCCAATAAATTGAAACGTCGCATCAAAAATAGCCCGGAATCGCCGTTCACTCTCTCGCAAGGCATTTTCCGCCTGTTGGCGTTGGGTAGATTCCTGATGGGTATCACTAATATCAGTAATCATCCTCAACACCCCAACAAACTCACCCTGAGCGTTTAAAATGGGCGTAGCAGACACAATTGCCCATAACTCTGAGCCATCTTTACGGCGAAACTTAAACGGGTGGCGCTCGTGGATTCCGTGGCGACGACGCAAGACATAAGTTGAATAAAGAGGGCGACTTTCTGCATCCATGAAATCAAAGAGCGATCGCCCGATCATTTCTTCGACGCGATAACCTAACATTTCCGCCATACGAGAATTAGCAAAAATGGTTTGGCTGTTCACATCAAACATCCAAACTCCCTCTGACGCCGTTTCCATCATCAAGTGATAGAGTGCGTCAGACTCCTGAATGGTTTCTGACGGTTGCATCGTATGGTTAACGTGAACTTCGGGTTGACGCTGGCTAATGTCCAGGATGATTCCATCCAACCAGAGAAGTTGTCCAGTTTCGTCAAAAATCCCCTGTCCTTTATCACAAATCCAAACCACAGATCCATCGGCTCGCACAATCCGATATTCCAACCAATAAGGCTGTTTATGGGTTAGCTGTTTTTCAAGCGCTTGTTCAATAATTGGTTTATCATCAGGATGAATAATACTTATCAAAGACCGTTCTCGATTCTTAATAAAATCACTGGCGGGATAACCGCAAATATCCTCAATGGCGGGAGTAATAAATCGGGTTGTCCACTGAGAATCCCCGGCGCGGCGATAAATCGCACCGGGAATATTTGCCACCAGATCACTTAAGCCGGCTGCATTTTGCTCTGAACCCTGGAGGTTAGGGTGATCGAGTTCAGTTAAATCGAGAAAGGTTGGTCGTTCTACCATTGTTGTTGCTAGACTTGAGGACATAATTCAACTCAACAAGAGTGATAAGCTGTTCGGCATTTAAACCTTAATGTCAATAATGACGAAATCCTTGTAGTGCGTTAAGCGAAGCCATGCCGCAGGCTTTGCATCTTGCTCGCTACTAATACCCAATTTAAATGCATGACAGCTTAAGCTAAGTGGACAGGATCGAGAATTCCTCTAAAAAAACTTATTTTTTAGCACAAACACTTGATCCGAGTCAAGTTGTATTGAACTAGAGCGAATCTTTTCCCAAGTGCAGTGTGGTGGAAATAACTAAGCTGTTCGGCATTTAAACCTTAATATCAATAATGGCGTAACCCTTGCCGTAGTGCGTTTAGCGAAGCCATGCCGAAGGCTTTGCATCTTGCTCGCTAAATCAAGCATTTTGCTCGCTACTAATACCCAATTTAAATGCATGACAGCTTACAGTGACGTTTTCTTTTATCCGACTACTTATAAGCGTTCTTCCCTTCTGCCTTCTGCCTCCTGCCTTCTGCCTCCTGATTCTTGCCTTCTTACACTAGCAAGATATGGCTGATAAAAAATGCTAATGTTGTCGGTTGAATTAAGAAATATCGGCAGAGCCTTCTCGTTTCCCTTTGGTGTTCCCGCAGGGGAGAGTAACTCCACAGATCGGGTTAACTTAGAGATTGAGTGCAATCCTGATCGACGCCGACACGCTCCTAGCTGTGCTGTTGTCTTGGCTAAACCCACTTTTTCCCTGTAAGCACAACTGATTGTGTCTTTACCTGTTATCCTTCTCCCTCCAGTCTTAACCAACAATTTTCGGTCTTGTGGTGGCAGCTAAAAGGATTTGTTTATATTACTATTATGAAGGAGATTTAGCCACTCTTTCATCAGTCATTACTATTCTTTCAATAATTTAAATGTATGGGTATTCCAGGGTAGCCATAAATTCATACAAAGGAGAAACGCTATTGATTCCATTGTTCGCGCATTTCTCGCAAATTTTCACGGATAGTAATTGTTTTCGGATGGTCATCCCCCAGCAAGCTTGATTACTGTGACTATTTGTAGTGGGGTTGTAGTAAGCACTAAGAGTGCTATAACGTTTAGCTGGAGAGGGCTGAAGTTCCCTAACTACGAACCAATTCTATTTCATCAAATAAGGTGTGCCACGCCGCCATCGTGTGTTAGCGCAGCGTAACGCACCAATTATAGCCAAGCCCTCACCCCCAGCCCCTCTCCCAAGTTTGGGAGAGGGGAGCAAGAGGGGAGCAAGAGGGGAGCAAAAGGGGAGCAAGAGAATCCGGTTCCCCAACTCCGGTGCAAAAAAAGCGAAGTATCCTTTGTTTTCCCCCGTACCAAAAAATCCGGTTCCCCAACTCCGGTGCAAAAAAAGCGAAGCATCCTCTGTCCTCCCCCGTACCAAAAAATCCGGTTCCCCAACTCCGGTGCAAAAAAAGCGAAGCATCCTCTGTCCTCCCCCGTACCAAAAAATCCGGTTCCCCAACTCCGGTGCAAAAAAAGCGAAGTATCCTCTGTCCTCCCCCGTACCAAAAAATCCGGTTCCCCTTCTCCCCCGGTGGGAGAAGGGGTTAGGGGATGAGGGGGAAAAATGTCAAAGAGCACCCCATCACCCAGGAATCATCATACTCACCGTTTGACTCCAAGGTCCCGACTCTCCTTTTCTATTCACCCAGCGCAACATAAAATAAGCCGTTTTCCCCACATCTTCACCCTTAAATTCCATCACATAAGGAGTTGCCGTATCTAACGCCACAAAGGTTAATTCCTGCGGATCAGTCGGCGGCGGATCACCAATTTTGAGCCAAATTTCGCTCCCCATTACGCCACTGGGTTTAGCCTTACGAGTGGGTGTTGTTTCGTCAACAAAATGAATTTCTAATTGATAGCGTCCTTTCACTTCTACACGAGGAATTGGACGAGTTGTCGGTTCACCCAGGCTACTGGCAGTTGATTTAGACACAGTGATGCCTAATCCTTGGCGCATGGCATCGGTCATTTGAGGATTAACCTGAAGTTGATTAACCAATTGACGCAATAAAGATTTATACTGTTTACCGCTATCGTCTTTGTCTTGGCGGGCACTTTCGGCAGCAGACTGGGCGGCAATATGGTTATTGTAAGCCGTTGTCCAGGTCGTTTGAGCGGTGGTAATGGGTGTAATTTCTTCGGCAGTGAGTCCTAAATCGGTGAGATAATTGGTTAATGTGGCAATAAAATTTCCTTGCCAATTATTGAAGTCAGCATCTGAGCGGGGCATATAGCTACTCATCTGGCAATTGTTCTCCCCAACAATAATTTGATTTGTCTATTTTAATGGATGGTTCAGGGTTAGGGTGTCACGGTGCGTTGATACAATAGGACGGTGCTTGGGTACGGTGTCACGGTGCTTTAGTACGGAGCAATGGGACGTAAGTACGGAGCAATGGGACGTAAGTACGGATGAATGGGACGCAAGTACGGATGAATGGGACGTAAGTACGGATGAATGGGACGTAAGTACGGATGAATGGGACGTAAGTACGGATGAATGGGATGTAAGTACGGAGCGATGGTTTTTTAGAACAATAGAGAGCGTCATGATTCAGGTTTGTAGTAAGCACTTTAGTGCTATAACGCTTAGCTGGAGAGGGCTGAAGTTCCCTCACTACGAACCAATTCTAATTCATCCAATAAGGTGTGCCATGCCAGTAGTGGACTGACACAGCTAAAATTGTGGGATAGATTTATCGTTAAATCGGGCGCACGTCGGTCATCCGTGTCAACTTAAACTCAACCCCTCACCCCCAGCCCCTCTCCCAACCCCCCTCGTTCCCCCCTACAAGAGGGGGGATGACAGAGGATGCTTCGCTTTTTTTGCACGGGAGAGGGGAGCCAGAGGGGAGCCAGAGAATCCGGTTCCCCTTCTCCCACCCCCCTCGTTCCCCCCTACAAGAGGGGGGAGGACAGAGGATGCTATCGCTTTTGTTTCAAGGGAGAAGGGGTTAGGGGATGAGGGGGAAATTTTGAGCAGTAAATAGACATAGCTGAAAACCTTGCCAGCATTGGTTTTCGACCTTAAGTTGACACCAATGCACGTCGGTGCGCCCCTACAATTCTAATCCACCAATTAAGGTGTGCCATGCCGCCATCGTGTGTTAGCGCCGCGTAACGCACCAATTACAGCAACCGCCATAGCGGTTAGGACACATCCTATAGTAGAGACGTTCCGCCGGAACGTCTAAAACAACAGCGATAAAACGGTGCGTTACAGCGCACGGGTGTTTTGTGAGGGATAAAACTAAATAAAAACTATGCGCCTAACGCACCCTACACCTGACCAAACCTCGCTATCCCAAAAATGCACCAGAGAATGGCTAGGACACTGATAGTTATACAGTCCCGGCGATAATATAGAAGTGCCACGGGAAATTAAATACACTTCCGCCGGATACAATCCCCCGGCTGAAGGTGCC
>NZ_JAVJQP010000006.1:0-15523 GCF_040218875.1 Coleofasciculus sp. D1-CHI-01 | reverse complement strand
TAATACCACAGTAGAAGCCCTCAACGTGGGTGATACTCTAACTGATACATTCACCGTGCTGACAGAAGATGGAACGGCTCAACAATTAACCGTTACTATCAATGGTGCCAATGATGCGCCTGTAGCAATGGATGACAGTGGCACAACGGATAAAGATACTAGCTTCACCACTGTTAATGTTCTTGCCAATGACACCGATGTCGATACCAGCGATGTCCTGAGTGTGACTAACCTGGATACAACTAGCACAGTCGGGTTAGTCACTGACAATGGGGATGGCACATTCAACTACAACCCCAATGGAGAATTTGAATCCTTAGCCGTAGGAGAAACTGCCACCGATAGCTTTAACTACACTGTCTCCGATGGAAATGGTGGCACCGATACAGCCACTGTTAGTGTGACGATTAACGGTGTCAATGATGCACCGATAGCAATGGATGACACTGGTACAACAGATGAAGATACTAGCTTCACCACCGCTAATGTCCTTGTTAATGACACCGATGTCGATACCAGCGATGTCCTGAGTGTGACTAATCTGGATACAACTGGCACAGTCGGGTTAGTCACTGACAATGGGGATGGCACGTTCAACTACAACCCCAACAACGCATTTGAGCTTCTCAATGATGGGGAGACAGCCACGGATAGCTTTAGCTACACCGTCTCTGATGGCAATGGTGGAACTGATACAGCCACCGTCACCTTGACCATCACAGGCGTAACGGATGTGCCCTTTACAATCAGTGCTGAAAGCCTGTTCCCAGACAATGTCACAGGCTATCAGCTTGAGAGTAGCAAAGCGGCTGAAGGAGGCTCAATGCTCAGTCTGCGTAATAGCAATAGCACCGTTGGCACTGCCACCTTCACCTTTGACGGAGCTTCCGGTATCTATGACTTAATTATTGGTGTCTTTGACGAGAACGATGGTCAGTCTACCTTTGAGCTTACCCAACAGAGCAATCTCGTCGGCTCTGTCTTGCTCGACCAAGATCCTGGTGGTAATGCTGCCAGTCAAAACTCAAAGGTAGAACGGATATTGGGAGACGATCTAACGATCACCAGTGGCGATAGTTTCACAATCACGGGTTTTCAAGACCGGGGCGAATTCGTCCGTTTGGATTTCATTAAATTTGTCCCCGTCGGTTCAGTAAGTACCATCACGGGAAGCGATGGCAACGATATACTCAATGGCGCCTTGACCAATGACACCATTTTCGGTAATCAAGGTAATGACACCATTTTCGGTAATCAAGGTAATGACACTTTATTGGGAGACAACGGTAGTGATATTCTCCGAGGTGATCTCGGTGATGATATCCTCACCGGAGGTAACGCCACTGATACCTTTGTCCTCGCTGATGGTGAAGGCACTGATACCATTACTGACTTCAGTAATAACGATCTGATCGGTTTGGCTGGTGGTTTAAGTTTCGGTGACTTGTCCTTCTCTGGTGAAGACATCCTTTTGGGGACTGAAGTCTTAGCAACTTTGACAGGTGTTGATACTACCACCCTTAATAATGGTGATTTTGTGATGGTTTAATTTCAATCTCCTTGAACCCCCGGTCAAACGCATAAAATGCTTTTAATGACTGGGGGTGGGAGGAGCAACCGCACAAGCTTGACGATCCCCGCCGCCCGACTTTATTTATTCCCATCTATCACAGATCCCCGACTTCTTGAAGAAGTCGGGGATCTTGCTCAGTCTATTCCCACCAAGTTTTTTACTCTGAATAATGGGTCAAAAAATATTTTCGATAGAGTTCACAAGGGGGACTTGCCATCAGCCCTTGCAGTTGTACTAAACCCAATCCTTCTAAACGATGAGCCGTTTGAGCATCTAGGGGAATCGGCTTGGGACTCGATAACACTTGATAAAATGCTTGCTCTAACTGTTTATCCTGTGCCAACATAATCCACAGTTGCTCCAAATATTCCCCGTAAATGCCTTTAGATGTGGGGGCTTCTGCTAAGAGTTGTTCTAATGATAAATAGCCTAAGCGTAACCAGTAAAATGCAAATTGGAGTAGGCAAGGATGACCACCCACTAAATCCAGTAAAGGATCTAGGGTGGAATTTGTTTCTATGCCTACTTGATCAAGTTGATAACGCTGCGCTAATTCACTAATTTGAGAGCGGGTGAAGGGGGGCAAATTGACAGGAAGTCCGACATTAAAGGGAGATTGATGGGTCTGAATGGATAAGGTTAATTCAGTGGAATAGGCAAGGATTAACCGTAACTTTTGCCAATTTCCTGGGGTACGGGCTTGTTCGTACCAATGCCGCAACATGGAGAAGAAATGACTGGCTAAATCGGGATAGTCAAACAGAGTATGCACTTTGTCCAAGGCAATGACCACAGGAGTGTCAACCGCATTGAGGCAATACTCTTGCATATAAACCGTGCAACTCATTTTACTCCCGGCTCCCTCAAACCAATAGTCGTCAAATCTGGGAGCTAAGTTCAACTGTTGGCTAATCACCCAACAAATCCATTGCAAAAATTGATCTAAATCCTTGAACATCGCTGGCTCTGCCTGTTGCACATTGACTAAAACCGTTTGCATTTCCTGCTGATGAGCAATGCCGAACAGACGATGAATTAAAGAGGTTTTGCCCATCCGTTGCGGCGCTTTTAGGCGCATCAGGCTCCCGGCTTGATCAAGGGTGTTAATGGCTAAGGTTTCTATGGGAAGACGCTCAACATATAAGGGTGACTTAAAGGGAAGCGGACGACCAGGAAAGTCGAGTTCTGCTATCGTGGTATTCGGTTGAGTTTGTCGCTGATAGACTTCGGTGTTTCCTTGAGAAAACTGCGTTAACATAAACGAAAGATTTCGCTTGTTAATGTTACAGTTTAATTGTTGAGAGAGTTTCTGCCAAATGTGAGAGCCAATGTCTTTAATATAACCCGGATCATATCCCGTTTCTTTAGCAATTTCTCGATATAATTTTCCTGACAATGTCCGATCTAATATAATTTCCTCAAGCTGGCTTATTTTTCTGGGGGCAAGGATTGTTTTAACCCATTCAAGTGTTTCTTTTTGGCTATTCATTTTTAGGGAGGGAGGTCAACCTTACAGAAAAGATGGTGAATTTTAAATCCTAAAATTCACGACGATATTACCATATCCGGTAGTCCTGCCAAGAGTAGCGATCATTGACAAACTCAACTAACTACCCATACTAAATCGCTGATTTTATGAATACCTAAGACCTGTTAACATCAAAATCTGATTAAAAATATAGCAACCGCCAGGGCGGTTAGGACGCTAGAAGCGGTTTGGTTATGCTTAAAGATTCAGGGATTGATCGCTTGCTGGCTCCATTGGCGATCGCACTCTTGAGTATAACACCATCGGTTTTGCGGATCACCGCGCAATTCCAGGTGATCAACCTCTACAGGTTCGAGCAATAGGAGACAGAAATTAGGCAACGGTTGCTCTGGATCAGGTGGCGGTTGGGAAAACGCCGGATCACCCTCTACTCTGGGTTCACCCGGATTCGACCAAGCAAATTGCACACGCGCTGCATCAGAAAGCCCTTGCCAGGTTGTTTGACGCTCATTTTTTAAGGTCACTTCGGGATAATCTTCTCCTATCAGAATAAGCTGACCTCTTAATCGAAATTGTTCGCGAGTCTTGGGAAAATACCAGCAAATTTCTGCTCCCGCATTATAATTAATTTGATTGACTTTCTGACTTCGAGCATCGGTAATAACTTTTAAGGAGTTATCAAAAAAGCCCCGAAAAACAACCGTGCGATTAGCCGGATACCCATCGGGACGAACAGTTGCCAGTTGAAAGTACCGAGCATACGGTAAACTGCGGTTGCGGTGAAGGGCGCGAGATAGGGGAACTCGCCAAGGAGCAATTGACATTGTTGGAAACGATGAATGATACCAAATCCGCTTTGAAAACCTTTTTTACCCTTCTACTGATATTTAACAAAATAATCAATATGCTGAGCGACAATTCCCGGTACGGTTTCCGCTAAGTCATTTCCGGCTTGGTCAATCATCTGTAGTTTAGTATTGGGGCTATGGTTGGCATAAGCTTGAGCGTGATCAATCACTTCAAGTGAGTCTTGTCTTCCTTGCAAAATCAGTGTAGGTATGTCTAATTCGGGTAAATGTTCTTGTAATAATTCGTTTTGGATTTCCACCCGCCGTCGCCGGAACAACAATTGACAAGCTGTTGGGGATTGCAGCAATTGTTGTCGCTGTTTTAACGCTCTCTCAATATCTTTGTGACGCCCAAATAACCGCGCCAGAGGTAAGAGCGATCGCAGGATAGTATAGGCAAGGGGAGGACGCCCGACTAACCACCTCCGCCACTGCCAAGTTTTCCAGTCTCCATCGTCTCGAATGCCTTCAGGCGCTAATAACACTAATCCCTGAACCTGTTCCGGGTGACGCAACGCATAACTAGCGGCAATCCAAGCCCCTAAGGAATCACCAACCAGATAGACTTGGGGAAGGTGTAACGCCTCGATAAAGTGGAACAAACACTCAACCTCAACCTGAATCGAGTAGTGCAGTTTCGGCGTTTGGGAGTCACCAAATCCCAATAAGTCAAGGGCAAAGCAATGATAATCTTGATGGAGGTACTCAATTAGGGGTAGCCACTGACTACTATCGCTCCAAGACCCGTGTAAAAATAAAAGAGTGGGTCCTTGTCCCACTTCACGCCAAAAGACTTGCCCCAAAGGTAGCTTAATGCGGGAATTCCGTAAGGTTAAATTCATCCTAGTTGCCGGGTGTGTCCAAACTCAACACTTAAAGTAGCAGGCTACGTCTAGCTTTCAAAACTTAACATTAGGCAACAGTGGTTTTACCGTCAAAATAGTCCTGCAACTGTCGCCCATGATCATGACTCAGGTTGCCCATGGGGATCGTTGAACGCTTAAAGGCTTGAACTGCCGTAATTTCCCACTCATCGTTTATCTGCATTGTTCCCTGAACCTCCGCTTCGACTACAACACAAACCGAATGAACTCTAGGATCGCGATCGGCGGCTGAGTAGATTCCCACCAATCGGCGAATTGCCAGCAACTCTAGTCCCGTTTCTTCTGCCAACTCCCGCCGCACGGTTGTGGGAATGTCTTGACCCCAATCCACCATCCCTCCAGGTAATCCCCATTTTCCGTTATCACGACGCCGAATCAGTACAATTTGTCCATCGGGTAAAACAGGGATAATACTTGTACCGAGGACTGGATGGCGGAAAATAATCCCCAATACCGTTTGGACAAAATACCAAATACGACCCATGGATTCAGATGGTTATGGAACAGGTAAATGACTGACTACAAACTGTTATCATAATCTACCTCCGAGGGATAATAACGACTCGGAAACAGAAGGGGATTCAGAATCGAAGCAAGCGGATTCTAATCGTCAGAATTCGGACTCTAGCTGATTCCCTGACACTTTCGCTTGAATAGAATAGTAGAGGCAATTTATGAATTGCCCCTACAGCTAAGATGGCTTGTGCCAACGTTCTTTTCTCTTTACCAACGTGCTTGCGGTCCCGTCCAAACTTGATTAACCACTTGACCGTACACAATCGGTTCGTCGTCAAAGGCGAGGTTGGTTTCACCTTGGAAATCAACGGACAACACGGGCCAACGCTCTTCACCTAGTTCACCGACGCGAAACAGAACCTGATCGGAATGGGTTTGACTCCACCCCAATAACACAGCATGGGTATAGTCAATGGGTTCAGGGGCGACGGTATACGTGCGATTTTTCTGGCGATCCCAAATCACCGCATAATCCGAAGCAAAGGATGTACTGAACAGCCCTTCAAACTGTCTTGCTAAAAGGCGATCGCTAGACGGAGACCAAGACACGGGGAGCAAAATGGCGAATGTTCCTGGCATATCCGCATCTTCATTACTGACTAAAGGATTATCAGATAAGGGAGATGATGCCGTAAGCGTTTGCAAATCCCCGGTCTGCAAATCTTCTAGGAACATCACGCTGGTAACCCGGCTGCGATAGAATTCAGGTTGCCCTTGCATGGAAATGCGGCTATAGGCGGCATATTGACCGTCTGGAGAAATCAATGATTGGCTACGGTAGTAGCGTAAACCAAAGGTATCACTCGCGGCTAGTTCCGCTTGAGTCGTCAACACCCAATTCCAAGGGACGGGATGAGGACTATCGAGAGGATCAATCGGCTCTACGGTCTCAATCATATCGGGAGCAGTTTCTTCAGTCACGTCGGGATTCGCTAGAGAAGAAGACACCGATGGATCTATTCCTAGAGGGACATGGGTGGGTTCAGGCGTATGAGCCTGTTGAGCTTGGGTAGATACGTTAGAAGTCATCAGTAGCCAAGGAGCGAACAGTAACAGGTATGGTTGTGAATAAAACCATCTGAATAAGCGGACTATTATTTTGAACATCGATATAGGTGAGGTTGCTAAACGGTGCGTCTTGTGTGAGGAGCAACGTTTTGGGAACTATGGCAGTGTTCTTTAGTCTATGTATATCAAGCTAAGGAACCCTACAACTCAACCTTTTTACGAAAGTTTTCACTTATGCCTGGAGATTAGGGATTAGGGAAAAGTTTTGAGTTTTGAGTTAACTCCCCCATCTCCCTCATCTCCCTCATCTCCCTCATCTCCCTCATTTCCCTCGTCTCCCCGTCTCCCTTGTCTAGTTAGAGGTGGTGATAAACTTCTGGCAAGTGGCATGATCGAATTAATGGATGTATTGGTGTTATTCTTCTAAGGTCTGAATAAAATTCAGGAAAATCGGTGATTCAATCCGCTAATTCAGCAGACAAAACGACTTCTGCCTCTGTGAGGTCTCAACGCCCTTGGTTTCTCGTTTTTATATTCCGAGTGCTATTATTGGGCGTCAGTGGCGGCGTAGCCCTAATTGTGGGCATTGTCCTTGCCACGTTCTATCCCAGAACCAACCCAGAAAAACCCTTTTTCCTCAAAATGGCAAGCCATTTTGAAGAGCAGATGCCAGTCGTTTCTCCCCATACTACCCCAACATCGATACCAGAACCGACAGGTTCGCCACCTCAACTTACTCCTGTACAGAGACAACAGGTGCAAGCCCAGCTTACCCAACTGCAAGGTCAACTGCGATCATTGAGTGAGGGAGTTGCCACCTTAGAAGCCCAACTGGGCAGTAGTCGCCCCAATGAATCCTTAGAAGCCCGATTGCAAGCGATCGCGCTGCAACTTGACGGCGTTCAACCTCCCCCTGAAGAGGCAACATCCAATGGGAATAATCCGAATGCCACTGTAATGGCAGCTTCATCGGACTCATTCGGTTCTAGCCAAACCTTGAAGGTGACGTTACCGAGTGATGTTTTATTTGAGGGCAACAACAGCCTACTGCGTCCAGAAGCAGGCTTGATTTTAGACAAAATTATTGCAGATTTACGTAACTATCCGTCAAGTACCATCCGCATCGCCGCTCATACAGATAGCCAGGGTGAACCTGAGGATAATCGCGAACTGTCATTTCGTTATGCCAAAGCTGTGGAGCAATATTTCGCTCGTGCTTTGGGGGATGACTACCGCTGGTTAGTTGTCGGTTATGGTGAAACTCGTCCCCTTGTGGCAAATGATACCGATGCGAATCAGCAACGCAATCGCCGAATTGAAATTGCTGTTGAGTAAAATTGTTATTCGTCATACTCGCTATCGCGAGAAGCAAGCTACGTCATTTGTCATTCGTCAGTTTTTGCCTGAAAGTTAAAATGAACGTTATTTTCTTCGGTACGCCTCAATTCGCTGTACCTGCTTTAGAACGCTTAATCAACCATTCAGACTTTAATGTTCTGGGTGTAGTAACTCAACCCGATAAACGTCGAGGGCGGGGAAATAAACTATCTCCTTCACCCATAAAAACCTTGGCGCTAACTCATCAACTGCACGTCTGGCAACCCAAACGGGTGAAAAAGCATACAGAAACCCTGAGCCAACTCAAACAAGCCGAGGCAGATGTATTTGTCGTTGTTGCTTATGGACAGATTCTGTCTCAAGAAATTCTCGATATGCCCAGACTCGGCTGTGTGAATGTCCATGGTTCACTGTTGCCGAAATACCGGGGAGCCGCCCCAATCCAGTGGTGTTTGTATCAGGGCGAAACCGAAACTGGCATTACTACGATGCTTATGGATGCTGGGATGGACACGGGACCGATGTTACTGAAGGCTCACACACCCATTGGGCTATTAGACGATGCCCATCAGTTAGCTGTAAGACTGTCGGATTTGGGGGCGGATTTGTTAATCGAAACGCTGCTGAAGCTAAACCAAGGGGATGTTCAACCCATCGCCCAGGATAATTCCCAAGCTACTTATGCACCTTTGATTCAAAAGTCGGATTATGCTGTCGATTGGTCGCGCTCTGCCATAGAAATACACAATCAGATCAGAGGATTTATACCGAATTGTGTCGCCTCATTTCGGGATCAATCACTGAAAATCCTGGCGACTGCTCCTCTGGGAGAGGCTTACTTTCCCCAGTTACCTACAGATTTAAAGATTCCGGAGCAACAATGGTTGTCTGTACGAGAAGCCTCTGGGCGTCCCGGAGAAGTGGTGAGTATTATTAAGGGACTTGGACTGATTATTCAAACAGGTGAAGGATTGTTGCTACTGCGCGACGTTAAGCTAGCGGGTAAACGCGCTCAGTCTGCTTGGGATTTTGTCAATGGTATGCGGGTAGCTGTGGGAGAGGTTTTAGCATAATCGGCGAGAAGTCAAGCAAGAGGAGGCGATTGAAATCGCTGCTACACAAACATAGGCGAAGCCTTCCCGAAGGGTAGTCCGCCTAGTCCGCCTACGCGGACTAAGGAGAAGGAGAAAATTAATACAGCGCTTTTCAAGCGAGGTACACAGAACAGATCCCCGACTTCTTGGAGAAGTCGGGGATCTTGCTTAGAGGAGTCAGTGGACTAATACCAATCTGGAACGACGTCTTCTGCTCCTTCACCCCCTACACCGATGCCTGTGTAGAATATGTCAGCATTACTGATGGTCATATCCTGCATTGATGCGCCATAGACGTTGGCATCGTAAATCGTGGCTTCTGTAAAATCAACCCGGTTTAAATTGGCTTCTTTCATATCCGCATTGGTGACAAAAGCGCCTGTCAAATTCGCCCCTGCCAAATTTGCCTCGCGTAGATCAGCACCTTCAAGGTTCGCGTGGCTCAGGTTGGCACCTTGCAGATTTGCCTCTCTCAAGTCAGCGCCAATCAGATGGGCACCTCTGAGATTGGCTCCCGATAGATCGCAGTTTGCACAGGCTCCAGTGGATAATAACTGTTGCACATGAAGTGGATTTTCAGCTTTGACGGAGCTAGCGAACACTAGGGGAGTCAGTAAGGTTATCATTGCTAGAATCTTATGTTTCATAAGTTCCCCCTTTATTTTCAAGTTTTTTCCGTTCTTTACCTCACAATCCTATTATCTCATTAAATGAGCCGAAATGTAAATTATACTAAGGAGCTATACTAAAAAATCAAGGTTTCTTCACAGAAGCAAGTTCCGGTGAAAAATACTCCTTAAGGATGAAAGGGATTCTCTCGATATTTTTCGCTATTCTATCCAGAGACCTGATCATGCCTCTGCCTGGAGGGGGGGGAGCTGATTACAAAATTGTTACCTTTTTCATGAATCAGCCGAGAATTCTGAATGATGAATCCCTCATTTTTCTGCCGTACCCCGTTGCTTAGTCAACTGGTCAATTGTATCGCCAATGACTGCGGTTAAGCTGTTGCGGGTTTGGGCGTGATTAGCTTGCTCAAGTTTCAAGGCATTGATCAGGCGATCGCGCTCCATCATCACCTGGATCAGTTTTTGTTGCACCTGTTCTAGGGTTTGCAGTTTTGCCACCTCCTGTTCAATAGCAGAGGTAGCGTCAGGATCTTGAGCTTTTAATTGAGCCTTCTCCTGTTGCAGTTGCTGAACTTCAAGTGTGAGGGCGTCGAGCTGTTGTTGGGCGAGTCGGGCTTCAGTGCGGCGTTGCTGGGCTTCAGTATTGTAGAGGCGACGCCAGTTAGCCGCAGATTCATTGGCAGCATCGCGATCGCGAATACTATCGGCAAGTTGCTGTTTGAGTTCCTTGATTTCGGCTAACCATTGTCTGACATCGTTGCTCATCGCAGACTGCTCCTGTAGGGGGTTCTGGACAAATAGGGCGTTGTGTAGATCCCTATACTGACTCCTGTTTATATTTAAGGGTCTAAAAATTTGGCACAGTAAGGGTGAACGATACTGCTAGCCCACCCCTTATGCTACGTCCCCGTCTACTCCGTTTCTTACATTTTTTTCGTTATCTGAATCTGGCAACCCTGAGAATCACCGTCAGTCGTGCCTTAAAACATCGGCTCTTGAGTTTGTCCTCTCAGATGGCATATAACGCCATGTTAGCCCTGTTTCCCGCAATTTTGGTGATTTTCACCGTGATTGAGTTATTCAAACAATTTTTCCCCTGGACGAATCCAGCCGATCAACTCGGTGAAGTCGCGCCAGAACAGGCGATGCAACTGATGCGTAATTTTGCCGAGGGAATTAACCTCACAGACAATCGCGGTTTATTTTCCTTAAGCTTCATTATGGCAATTTGGGTGTCTTCGGGGGCGCTGAATGCGGCGATGAATGCCCTTGACCAAATTAATCAAATTCCCTCAGAAAAAACTCGACCTTTTTGGAAAGCTAAATTGATTGCTATGGGTTTGACTCTAGGCAGTGTTTTACTCCTATTCATCGCCTCATTTATCTTGTTTATTAGTAACTGGGTGGTCAACTTGGTGGAATATAAAAGTATTGTTGTGATCTTGTTGACCCTCTTACGGCTTTTAAGTTGGTTGATTGCCTTAAGCTTAGTTGCCATCGTCTTTGCGATTATCTACCGCTTTGGCATCAGCCACTGGCGTCAGGGAAACCCGATTATACCGGGAGCCGTTTTAGCTGCCGTATTATGGGCGATTGTATCTGGCGTGTTTCGGAATTATGTGGCGTCGAATTTCAGCAATTATCACAAAATTTATGGTGCTTTGGGGGCAGTGATTGTTTTACAGCTTTGGTTATATATGACATCTCTGGTACTTTTATTAGGAGATCAACTTAATCTTACAGTAGGAGAAGCAATGCAAGCGGCTAAAGAGCGCTCAATTGAGAAACCTGAGTTAAAAGCAATATCTGAGATATCCGAATCCAAAATCCAATGACTCATAATTCCAAAACGTCTACTCTCCGGCGTCTGCGTCGGTTAAGCCATCTGCTTGACAATGCCATTCCCATTCCGGGAACACCATGGCGTTTCGGTCTAGATCCTGTGTTAGGTTTGTTACCCGGGGCAGGTGATTTTTTAGGAACAGCGTTCTCTGCCTATATCGTAATCGAAGCAGCACGGATAGGTATCCCGCGATCGCTATTAGGACAAATGGTTATTAATATTCTTTTGGATACAGTCATTGGTTCTGTACCCGTCGTGGGCGATATTGCTGATGCAACCTGGAAAGCAAATGCTAAAAATATCGAACTGCTGGAAACGTATTGGGATAGTCCTCAACCTGAAAAACAGACGGATTGGTTTTTTCTGGTCTGGCTTTTGCTAGGGTTACTTATAGCCGTAACCCTTATCGCTACTCTTAGCTTGCTGGTCATCAAAGGATTTTTGGCAGTCATAAACTTTTAAACAGTGGCATAAAATATACACTCCGGTTCCTCATTCCTATAGATATAGTCATAGTCAAACGTCAAAAAATCCAGATTACAGCTTATGGAAAATCCTAAATTTAGGATTATTTGATGGGTGAAAGTAGATAAAACTAATTCAAGGAGTTTCTTTTCAGAAACATTGGGCTGCTTGATATAGTAATCGCGCTTAGCAAAAAATACCTTTTCATTTTTCGGTACAACAATCCCATTAATTCGATGAGCATATTGGATAGGCTTAATATAACTTCGGATAAAACTTTCTTGATTTTTCTGAAGCTGATACAATCGCTCGTGTTGTAGCCAGCTCATCTGAAATATCATTTTGATCACTTCACAGCCCAAAATATAATTGAAAAGATTATGACGTTCTTCTGGACTGTGAATCAGTCGCAGCACAAACTCTAAATAGAGTTCGGGTTCTTTTTGTAACGTTTGTGCTGAATGAATACAAAATTGTTCGATATAGCTGTTTAACACCAAAGGATTGAGTTCTTTTTCAATACAGAATTTTCGCAAATACTTGGTGACTAGCTGAAGGCGGATTCGATCTTGCAAAATCTCTTCCACCAAGCTATCAGCTACATAATCATCTAAAAAACCCGTCAACTCAGCTTGCATTTCTGGTGAAGTCGCACACATTAAATAACAAAGGGACATAATATGCTTTCGCTGATCTGAGGGAAGGGTATTTGCCCATTTTTTTACAGCTAATGTAATCTTCTCTAGGACGCCAATCCCTTGAGTTTCTTCTAGACTGTTCGAGTTCTTGGTTAGCATCGTTGAAACTATCATAAACAAAGGTTTTAGCAGTCACGGTCAGGTAAATAATCAATTTAACAGCATCTTTGCGGATCTGCCAACTGATCGCTTATCTGTTCCGTCTCCGCTTTGATTACAATTCTTAAACAATAGCCAAATTATTTAACAGAGCCATTAGGCTAGATTCAACCCTTCACCACGCCCTTGAATATATCAGTCCCAGTCTCTTAGTGATTTATTAGACAATTACTTAACCCTGTCTGTCAAGTCTTTCTATGGAAAAATTTAGATATCAGAGGAGAAGCTTTATTTTTTTTTACAATCCTTAGACTTTTTCAGTCTAGATGACATCAATAACTGAAAATTAGGGTGTCAATGTCTAAGCCTGATCAGCAAAGAAAAATGCATTCTGGTTCTGAGTTAAAAATAGAGTCATAGTCAAACATAACAAAATCAAGATTATGGCTAATAAAAAAGCCAAGGTTACTGACTTGAGCGGTTGTAAAGGTAGACATTAGTAACTCAGTTAATTGTTTGTCTCTAATATCCGGCTTTTTGATAAAGTAATCCCGCTTAGCAAAGAAAAGGGTTTCGTCTTTAGGGACAATCAGACCATTCAAGCGATGGGTATGTTGAATGGGCTTAATATAATGGTTAATAAAATATTCCTGGTTTTTCTGTAAACGATAAAATCGCTCATGTTGCAGCCAGCTCATTTGGAAAAGCATTTTGATAATTTCACTACCTAAGATGTAATGAAATAGATTATTCCGCTCTTCGGGATCATTAATGAGATGGAGAACAGATTCTAAATACTTGATGTCGCGATCAGGTTTGGAGCGTAAGTCTTGGGTCGAATGAATGTAATACTGTTTAATATAGCCTTTTAATACAGTATTCGTGAGTTTTTGCTTGATATGTAGTTTTTTGAACGAGCGAGTTACCCAATCTTTAGGGGCTTGCTCTTGGAGAAGTTTTAACACTAAGCTGTCTGCTGTATAGTTGTCTAAAAATTCTGCTTGTTTATCTAAGGGAACCGTACAGATTAAATGACACAGCGATAAAATATAGCGTCGCTCTTCCCAGGATAAATCATTAATCCATTTAAGAACTTCTTGAGGGATGAGTTCAAAGATACTTATAGTCTTTAGGTGTTCGGAATCAACGGGAATTGTAGGGTTTAATGTAGTCATAACCTGAAGCTGTCATCATTAGGGAAACAACAAGACTCTATTCGCGATCGCGTGAGGGATGATTCTCCTCCTAGAGATACTACCGCAACCTAGAAAAATCAACCCCTATTTATCGTCAGTCGCCAGCCTCCTATCCGAGTGCAGCGCTGTCATTGGTTTGCGATCGCCTTAAGTGAGAGTAAGGGTGTGAGGGCTATTCCCTCACTGACTACCTGCTCTCATCTTACAGATCTGCTACTAGGGGCGAGACAAAAAGTACGCATTTTTTATCACGGACGCATTTGCCGAAACTAAAGACAGGTTTATGTCAGGATTGTTTGACATAAGGCGATTTAAATCGCAGCTACACAAACAAAGTCCGCCTGCGCGGACTGGATTATAAAGAGGGTAGTCAACCCGGATTTGATATCAATAGGCATAGCATAATTGATGCAAAAAAAGTGAGCTGAATCCTTGCCGATTGGCATATCTTGTGCATTACCCGCACCAGTCTCACCCCTATTACTCTAGTGGTGGCGTCCCTCTATAATTTGAGAAGCTGTAATCACCCCGTTTGATCGCTCGACGATTAGCATCCCTATGGTTGAAATCCCCGAATCCACTGCCGAACTCGCGGCTGTCCTTGAAGAACCCGTTGATTTGAATTTCCAGCTTCCTGATCCAGAGGATGAGGATATTCAGGAATACGACTTTCAGAAACTTGTCGATAATGCTTGGCGAGTGTGCGATCGCTTCGACTTACAAACCGAGATCTGGCGCGGGCGGATTCTGCGTGTGGTGCGCGATCGCGAGAAAAAAGGCGGTGATGGGCGCGGTACGGGCTTTCTCAACTGGCTGAAAAGTCGCGAAATTAGTAAGAGTCAGGCATATTCCCTGATTGAACTGGCAAATAGTGCCGATACCCTCCTCGCCGAAGGCAAACTTAACCCCGATGCGATCCGCAATTTCAGTAAACGGGCATTTGTGGAAACTGCCAAATCTGCCCCTGAAGTTCAACAACTGGTTAGCGATAAAGCGCAACAAGGCGATCGGATCACGCGGCGTGAGGTGAAGCAGCTAGCCGATGAATGGACAGCCATGTCCTCAGAGTTACTCCCTGATCAAGTCAAGGAAAAAGCCTCAGCCGGAACCATGCCCGCCCGTTATCTGGCACCGTTAGTTAAAGAAATGGAGAAGTTGCCAGAACTCCATCTGAAACCGCTACAAGAGGAAGTGGCGGCAAATCCTGATGTGGATACGGTGAAACAAACCACATCAGACGCCCGTTTCTTGGCAAAATACCTCGACGCCGCCGCCCAAGTACAAGCGATTCAGCACTCGTCTTTGGATATGGAATTGGCACTCCAGGAAGCCCTGCGCCTAGACTGCTTAAATACGGCGGCTGATTTGGTCAAACAGGCATCCGTTTTGGAACAAAGCGTGGGTAAACTTTACACCACCTGGAAACGGCTGGGTAGCCTATCCGACCGATTATACGTCGATACCGGGGCAAGTACCCCTCATCTGCGATCGCTCCTCAACTGTCTGGATCGTCTCACCAATGACGTGATTGAAGTTCCCCTCGATGAAACAGGCGAACAGATTGTGCGTCTGAAGCTGATGGTCGATACTTGAGATATTCCATCTTCGCGATCGCGCCCCTGGGTGATGCCATCCAAACCCTTGCGGTGTATTCTCTTTGCGGCTACGTTTAGCTGTTTACCATTACACCCAGATAGATATTGTAGGGGCTGCTGAATAAGTCTTGTGGTGAGGGGGAGCTGGGGAAGCTGGGGAAGCTGGGGGAGCTGGGGGAGCAAGGGTACATTTTACCTGAGCAAGGTGATGCCATACTTATGAAGGATGCTACCCCATTTCCTTGCAC
>NZ_JAVJQP010000077.1:0-24073 GCF_040218875.1 Coleofasciculus sp. D1-CHI-01 | reverse complement strand
CCTGTATCAGGTGTACCGCTGAATGTGCCTGTATCGGAGTCAAATTTTAACCAAGAAGGTAAGTCAGTGCCATCTGCTAATGTGGCAGAGTAGGTTAAATCATCTCCATCAACGTCACTAAAGTTATTGGTGATATCTAAGGTGAAGGAATCCTCTGCTTCAACGGTTTGGTCAGTGATGGGAGAGACTAAATTGGGGTCATTATTGACTACAGGTGCGGGAGTTATATCTAAGTCAAACCCATCGGTTTGTGTACCTCCTTGCCCATCCGATGCTGTGACTAAGATACTCAGTTGAGTTTCATCACCTGTATCGGGTGTACCGCTAAATGTGCCTGTATCGGAGTCAAATTTTAACCAAGAAGGTAAGTCAGTGCCATCAGCTAATGTGGCAGAGTAGGTTAAATCATCTCCATCCGCATCACTAAAGTTATTGGTGATATCTAAACTGAAGGAGTCTTCGGCTTCAACATTTTGGTCAGCGATGGGAGAGACTAAATTGGGGTCATTGTTGACTACAGGTGCGGGAGTTATATCTAAGTCAAACCCATCGGTTTGTGTACCCCCTTGCCCATCTGATGCTGTGACTAAGATACTCAGTTGAGTTTCATTACCTGTGTTTGGTGTGCCACTAAATGTGCCTGTATCGGAGTCAAACTTTAACCAGGAAGGAAGGGTACTTCCATCTTCTAAAGTGGCGCTGTAGGTTAAATTATCGCCATCAGCATCACTAAAGTTATTGGTGATATCTAAACTGAAGGAGTCTTCTGCCTCAACGGTTTGGTCAGTGATGGGAGAGACTAAGGTAGGGTCATTATTCGTCACATCACCGCCACCTGTTGAACCTGAATCTTCAAAGAAAGCCCCGGCTGTTACCTCGGTATTCCCCACAGTATGCGTCGGAACCGGACCCCCGTTATCCTGCAATGGACTCAATTGGGCATCGATTATTCTAATCGTGGCAGTCGCATTATAATCGTTCCAGTTATTGGTGGCTTTCGGCGGATATTGGACATTCCCACCTTTGTCAGTTAATTCCTTACTCGTGTGTTGCTGAATACCCCAATCGTTTGTGCCATTATCGGCTGTATTTTCGTAAAAAATGGTATTCTGAACGCTGACATCGGCATTCTTGCTAGCCGATACTCCACCACCAACCCAGCTTGCATTATTGTAAGCAATAGTCGAATCGATAATTTCGGTGGGACTGTACAATGTCATTCCACCACCGACACTTCTTGATGTATCGCCTGTGGTTTGATTACCCGAAAACGTGCTGTTAATTATTTTCGTTGGTGCATCATACGTCCATAAACCACCGCCTTGATTGGCGGCTGTATTATTGGCGAAGGTTGTGTCGCGAACAACTAATCCTTTGTTGAGTCCATTGCTGAGTTGGACAACAGCACCTCCATTTCCTTTATTTCCGCCGTTAGGTAGGGACAAAATTTCGTTATTTTCAAAGAAGCTGCCTTCAATAATTACATTGTCCTGAGTCCCCGTGTAGAGATAAGCAGCACCGCCTTCACCTCGACCTTTATTTCCTTCAAAAACACTATCGATAATCTGAATTGTGCCAGAGGTTTCATCACTTCCATTACTGGCGCGGTCAGTGTAAACGGCACCACCGTACCCTCTTAAGAATGGATTGTTGTTTCCTGTATCGTAAAATGCGGCGGTGGTGTCGTTGTTGAGGAACGTGGAGTTCTCAATGGTTAACTTGCCTTGGAGACTATTAATTGCGCCACCATTAATTCCTTGGTTGTTGGTAAATTCACTATTGGTGACAGTGATTTCGCCGGGACTAACAAAAGCAATCGCACCCGCACCGCGTTCATCATTTCCGGCAACGGCTTTATTGTTATCAAAGGTGCTGGCGTTAACAATTAAGTCGGTTTCCCAGGCGCTGTAGATTGCGCCGCCACCATTATCCGCGACGTTGTTCTTAAACTGAACATTATCGACCGTTAATGCGCCTTGGTGGGTGATTTCAATTGCGCCGCCGCGTTCATTGGTATAGCCGTTGATCAAGTCAAGGTTTCTTAAGGTCAGGCTGGCGTTGAAATCTTGATTCGAGTTGACATAAAAAATGCGGGATTGATTGTTCCCGCTAAGGGTTAAACCGGGAGCGTCCGCCCCATCAATGGTTATATTTTTCCCAGGGCTAATTTCCAGTTGACCTGTGGTCAGGGTAATGGTGTCTCCGGCGATACTGGAACTGAATTTAATCGTGTCTCCTGATTGGGCTAAAGTCAGTGCTTCTCTTAAAGAACCAGCGCCATTGTCTTGTGTGTTGGTAACAATTAGCTGTTGTGGCATTATTCAATCTCCGAGACTATTTTGCGAAATTACAGTGTTTTGCTTTTCGTTTTCAGCGGGTTGATCAGGGGAGAGAGTCGTGTAGCGATAGTGTATTTCTTATTCTTTTCCAACCAAATGAGATAAACAAGTTTCGCTCCTGTTTCTATGGTAACGCATAGAAATTACACCCTCTATATCTATAAATAGAACAATAATTGGAAAATGACAGGTGGGATTGAGGGCAATTTACTAAAACTTCATAAAGACTTTTTATTTCTATTATGAAGGCTTTATAAAGCTA
The DNA here is from genome assembly GCF_040218875.1 of Coleofasciculus sp. D1-CHI-01. NCBI lineage: Bacteria > Bacillati > Cyanobacteriota > Cyanophyceae > Coleofasciculales > Coleofasciculaceae > Coleofasciculus > Coleofasciculus sp. D1-CHI-01. Next base: position 21,472 of record NZ_JAVJQP010000077.1, on the reverse strand, counting down.
AAGTAGAATAAAGCTTATCAGCGCTGCTTACAGCCTATTTGATGGTTGATGAAGTACAGTCTATCCCAGCAAGATCCCCGACTTCTTGGAGAAGTCGGGGATCTGAGACAGTCAAGGGAAGGGGTGGATAAGCGGCTCTATTTGTCTCGAAAAGTGCGATATTTATCCGAGAATAAGAACAAAGATGGTAACTTAGCAGATTATCTGTCCGCAGACAAGGTATGACATTAGCGAATATACGAATTATCTTAGTCGAACCCGCAGGTGCTTTAAACGTAGGATCAGTGGCCCGGGTGATGAAAAATATGGGGTTGCACCAGTTATGGTTAGTCAATCCCCATTGTAATCCGAGGGCATCAGAAGCGCGGCAGATGGCGGTTCATGGTGTCGATGTTTTAGAATCAGCCCAACAGGTAGCAACGTTACCGGAAGCGTTACAAGGATGTCAACGCGCGATCGCAACCACTGCCCGTACTCGTCATTTGCCGACGACTCTGGAACCGCCACGCTTGGCATTACCCTGGTTATTGGAGAATAACATTACCTCTGCCCTGATTTTTGGACCCGAAGATCGGGGGTTGAGTAATGATGAACTCAACTATGCCCAGCGATTTGTCTGTATCCCCGCCAATCCAGAGTATCCCTCGTTAAATTTAGCTCAGGCTGTAGCCGTTTGCTGTTATGAACTGTTTCAACTCGCTTCCCCATCTTCCCCATCTCCCCCATCTTCCCCATCTCCCCTACCTTCCTCATCTCCCTCATCTCCCCCACCTTCCTCATCTCCCCCACCTTCCTCATCTTCCACAGCTTCCTTAGATGCAATCGAGGCTTACTTCCAACACTTAGAAGCCGTACTATTAAAGATTGGCTACCTACATCCCCATACTGCGACATCCCGCATGGAAAAGTTCAGACGCTTGTATTACCGAGCCATGCTTACCCCAGAAGAAGTCGCCATGCTAAGAGGGATTCTCCGTCAGACAGAATGGGCGGTACAATTTATGCCGAGGTCAAAACCGGATGATTCAGAATCCTAGCGGCTGTCTGAGACTATAGACTTTCCGCCGATAAATTGGCAAAATAGCCAGGTTCACATCGTCAGGAAATCATTGATGGCGGCTTGAAGAGTAAGGATTTAGACGTTAGTTGTGTTTGGAGGTATTTTCAGTGGCAATGTCTAGGGGCAATCCGTATCAACCCGATCGCAACGAGTCCAAACCACGAGGAATCTATCGTTCTCGTCGGCTTTCTCGTCAACGTCGCCCTCGACAACCCTTGCCCTTAGAAGAGGATCTTCATCCTCCCTCCTCTTCCCCCTCACCACGCCGTCTGCGTGCGGTTCAATCTAATTCTGCAAATCCCAGTCGCCCCAAACCCATACCCCTAAACCCTACCACTCGGCGTTCCAGTGAACCCTCGATTTACCCCAATCTGAAGCTACCCAAACTGCGGACGATTAACGGGATACCCATCAGAGAAACACCTCTGGGAAATCGTCAGATGCGTCGCCCTCCGGCTGCAACACCCCTATCCCACCCCTTGAATTCACGTCGAGACAATCGCCCCCGTAGGCAAACGCGGCGTTCAAGTGTCTCAACTCAATCCGAGGCGAAACCGAAGCGTCAATCGCCTCGTTCTCAATCCACTCAGATGGGAAAATCCCGGCGCAGTCGGCGTTCCAAAAAACGCTCGGCGGGTATATGGATTCACATTATCCGCCTACTGATTCTCGGCGTTGGCATTGGCGCGATCGCAGGCACTCTATTATCAGTATTAGATCCCACTAGCAAAATGTCGATGCGATCCAGTGAGGCGGCGCAGGAAAACCCTCAAGAAAGCCCAACGAATCAAAGCATTACCCCAGTACTCCCATTGCGCCAAGAAATCACCCCTCTCAAAGCCCAAGTCCAAACCTTAGTCGCCAAAAATCCGAAATTGCAACCTGGTGTTTTTGTCGTGGATTTGGATACAGGTGCCTACTTAGACTGGGAAAGTCACTCCATTTTTCCCGCCGCCAGCACGATTAAAGTCCCGATTCTGGTGGCATTTTTTCAAGATGTCGATGCGGGCAAAATTCGCTTAGATGAACCCCTAACCATGGAACCGGAAATGATCGCCAAAGGTTCAGGGGACATGCAATATCAAAAACCTGGAACACAGTACAGTGCCTTGGAAGTGGCAACCAAGATGATTACGATTAGTGATAATACTGCCACGAATATGATTATTCATCGCCTCGGCGGTATCCAAGCCGTTAATCAACGGTTCCTATCCTGGGGATTAACGGCAACGGCAATCAATAACCCCTTACCGGATTTAGAAGGAACGAATACCACCAATGCCAGAGATATGGCAAACTTGCTGTATAAGGTGAATCAAGGGGGATTATTGAGTCTGCGATCGCGCGATCGGTTGTTGGATATTATGCAGCGTACCGTGAATAATTCTCTGATTCCTCAAGGATTAGGTACAGGGGCGACGGTTGCCCATAAAACTGGGGATATTGGTTCAGTATTGGGAGATGTAGGTATTGTGGATATGCCTACAGGGAAACGCTATCTCATCGTCACCTTGATAAAACGTCCCCACAATGATGCGAGTGCCTCGGAGTTAATTCACAACCTTTCCCGCACAGTTTATGACTATTTCAATAAACCAACGGCGACACCGAGTCTGAACTCCATGCCCATTAGCACACCTGCCATGATGGTGAGTGGATTGCTGATTGGTTTGCAAGGGACGATTTTGTAATTTGTTTTATGTCTTATGTCATTCGTTCAAGGAAGAGAATTTATGGTTCAAGTTGACGTTGAGTGATATGCAATACACAACTATTGATTTATTTGCTGGTGCTGGAGGCTTAACTACAGGGTTTCACTTAGCAGGCTTTCGGACGATATGCGCTATCGATCATAACCCAACAGCTTTAGCAACGTTTAAGTACAACTATCCACAAACCAAGTTTATTCTGGTAAAAGATATTCGCACAGTCAACATAAGAGAGCTGCGATTAGCGCTTCAATTAGACCGAGAAGAGTTAACCGCTATAATTGGGGGATATCCATGTCAAGGATTCTCTCGGAACATTCCGGCTGGATACCGATACCTAGAAGATGAGCGAAACCAGCTCTACAAAACTTTTTTAGAATTCGTGAAAGAATTCAGACCGTTGTATGTTGTAATGGAAAATGTCCCCGAAATCCTCAAAGCCTATAATGGCACAATTAGAGAAGAGATAACCCGACAATTAGAGCGAATGGGTTATGGGGCAACCTCCAAATCATTAAAGGCAGCAAACTATGGCGTTCCCCAAACTAGAGCCAGAGCTTTCTTTGTTGGTTGTTTGAATGGTATAACTCCTAAACTACCGGAACCTACTCATCAAGGAGATATTAAATCACTCACCTCTAATAAAAAGACGATTCAGTTGAGTATTTTACCAGCGATTGCCTTGCCAATGGTGACTGTCAAAGATGCTATTGGAGATTTGCCCGTACTAGACGCTGGACAGGACTATACCGCACAAACCTATATTTGCGAACCAAAAACTGACTATCAAGCGTTACTGCGTCGTGGTAGTAGTAAGCTGGTTAATCACATTGCTCGTAAATTGAGTCCTATACAAATGTCCAGAGCTAAAGTCTTAACAGAAGGGCAAGATGCCAGAGATTTACCGCCAGCACTAGCTCCGAAGAAGCATTACAGTGGCGCTTATGGCAGGCTTTACTGGGATAAACCCGCTAGAACGATTACGCGATGGGTTTTTCATCCGGGTTCGGGCAGATTTTTTCATCCCACCCAAAATCGAACTATTACGATTCGTGAAGCAGCACGGTTACATTCTTATCCCGATAAATTTCACTTTCTGGGTTCATATACTCAGATGGCTGATCAAATTGGAGAATCAGTACCTCCCTTATTGGCGAAAGCCATCGCTGATTCTATTCTCCAGAAAAATCCTCATCATCATCTTACCTTGAATTAAGCTTTTGCTGAAGAGTTGACAAGATGGCATTCACATACTCGTCAGGTGTAAGACGGTTTCGCTCAATTGTGATCCGAATGGGTTGCTCTGGAATCGTTTGAACTTTGAAGAGTTGTTTTTGGTTTTTGTACCAGATTAGTGTTAGCTTATCATTAACTGTTCCCTGGAGTCCTTTACCTGCTTTTCCCGTACTTCTATTTATAGACCAGTTCCAGGAAAAAAGAAATCATTTAAAAACGTGCTATTAAGGCTTCTGGGTATCTTTAGCTACCAAATTTGGAAGAAAATGGCACGATTCGCTAGATTTAGCTAAAAGAAGCTTACCTGTGATCAGTTCGTTTGACTTCTACCCAGAGAAAAACATAATATCTACCTTAAGGTAGAGGGTAAAGTAGGAAAAATCCTAAAGCGTTGGTTTAAGTAATTGGGGAACAGGGAACAGCAAAGACTTTAAAATTCAACATTCAATCCTATTTCTACCTTAAGTTGAATTGCCTGTTTCGCTGAATTCAGTTAACAATGCCAGTGAGGGACGCCTAAGGGGAACAAATTATTATGGATATCAGTACAGTTTGGGAAGACTTAGCTTGGCAACAAGGGGGTAAGATTGTCTATTTAATTCTAGATGGGGTGGGCGGATTGTCTGATCCAGACAAAGGTGGGACAGAATTGCAAGTTGCCCAGACGCCGAATTTAGATCAATTAGCAAAAGAATCCAGTTGTGGTCTATTGGAAATTGTGGGCCCGGGAATTACACCCGGTAGTGGTCCAGGTCATTTGTCTTTATTTGGTTATGATCCCCTGAAGTATAATGTGGGTCGCGGTGTTTTATCGGCTTTGGGAATCGAGTTTGATCTTAAGGAAAATGATATCGCGGCGCGGGTTAATTTTGCCACGATTGATAAACAGGGTAATGTTTCCGATAGACGGGCGGGTCGAATTGCGACGGATGTGAATCGCCGTCTCTGTGAAAAGATTCGGGACAAGGTTAGCTTGGATTTTGAAGGGGACTATTTCTTTGAAACCGTCAGCGAACATCGGGCGGTATTTGTGTTGCGAGGTCAGGGATTAGGGGGAAATTTACCGGATACTGATCCGCAAACCACAGGGGTTCCTGCTAAAGATCCGACAGCTGAATCAGAGGACTCGAAGAAAACCGCCGAATTGGTGCGATCGTTTATTGATCAGGTACAGCAGGTTTTAGCCGATGAAGACCAAGCTACTGGGATTTTAATGCGTGGGTTTGAACGCTATCAACCCTTGCCAGCCATCCGCGATCGCTTTAAACTTGATGGGGTTTGTGTGGCGGATTATCCCATGTATCGCGGCGTGAGTCGCTTAATCGGGATGGATGTTGTGCCGCGTCCCGGTGGCATGAAACCACGGTTTCAAGCGCTGCAAGATGTTTATGGGGAGAAATACAACTTCTATTTCCTCCATGTTAAACATTCCGATAGTAAGGGAGAAGATAGTAACTTCGAGGGTAAGGTAAAAGTCATTGAAGAAGTGGATCAGCTTTTACCGTTGGTTACTGGACTCAATCCTGATGTGTTAGTCGTGAGTGCAGATCATTCCACCCCGGCGGTAATGGGACAACACAGTTGGCATCCTGTCCCCGTGATTATCCATGGTAAATATGCCAAAGTGGATGATGTCGCGACATTTGATGAATATGCTTGTGGGCGGGGGATGTTAGGATTGCGTCCTGGAGTGCAGTTGATCGGGTTAGCTTTAGCACATGCGGGACGATTACGCAAGTATGGGGCGTAATTCATCAACATTAATCGGACAGGTAGGGGCGCACTGACGTGCGCCCTCCCCATAGCTACCCCCGCTATAATTTAGTCCGCGCAGGCGGACGCAAGGCAAGTGTAGCTGCGATTTCAATCGCCTCCTCATACTTTGAACGCAACTTGGTATCAGCTTTAGCGTAAAATCGAAACATAAGTACATAATTAGAACTAAAACGCAACAGGGGCATCTGTCAACGATGGAAAGTAAAAGCACTCAAAGTCAGCCAGATATGAAAAAACCTGAAATGCAAATGAGACGGATTACCAGTTATCAGGCACTGTGGAGACCCCTGGATAATAAAGGTCACTTTTGGTTTACCTATTTTGATGGCGATAGAGAACGCACGGAAGATTTAGATGTAGACAATTTCCGAATCATGCTCGATATCTTAGATACAGAGAAGCCGATTTTTGGCGATCACTCCACATCTGCTGTTGCCGTACATTGGCCCGACAATGATATCCAGACTGGAGCATGGGCATAATTGGAACAGAGATAGGCAAGATGGGAGAGGTGAAAAAATGGAGAGTGTTGTGTAGGGGCGGGTTTTACAACTATCGTTTTTGACCTCTCCCAGATGCCACCAAACCCGCCCCGATTAAGTGCAAGCAAAAGAGATATCCTTTATCGCCCTCATTCCCTCATTTATCTTGGAATCCTGGAGCCATCTGCCATCTGCCTTGGGCAGTACCAACGTGTAAGCATTCAACCGGACATGATATGAAGCAGGTGGGATGAAACGAATTACCAGCTATCAGGCATTGTGGAAATCTCTGGAAAACAAAGGTCACTTTTGGTTTACTTATGCTGATGGTGAACAAGAACGCACCGCTGATTTAGATGCCAAGAACTTCCAGATGATTCTGGAAATGCTGGGAACCCAGAAGCCAATTTTCGCCGATCGCACCACCTCGACTGTGGCATTACATGGGGTAGTTTCCCAGAAACGCAAGTGAGGTTCCCCTTGGAGATTCGCACTGAGGAGGGGAGCAGAGGGAGCTGGGGAAGCGATGTAGAGACGTAGCATGCTACGTCTGGGAGTTGAGGGAGTCAACAAAGGACGAATGACTAAGACATAAGACGAGCCTTACCCCTGCTGACTGATGGGATGTGATCTAACACAATTGTTAAGAAGTTTCACCAATGGTGCCTTTCCCCTGAATAATGATATAAGGAGAATTTTTTGGGAGAGGTTATTATGGCTTACGTATGCGAGATAGGCACGGGCCACAGAGTTTACCTCGATAATCAAGGAACACAGACAGTTGTCACCACTCTCAGTGGTAGTCCAGGACAGCAGCAACAAGCTAGTAACGGGTTTCAAACCGGAAACTGGACATCACCGCCGGAGGTATTCCGCACGCCTAACGGTGTGGTGTTAAAGATTTCTACAGCGCAAGGAGATCATTTTATCCAAGTGCAAGGAAGCAGCATGAGCGTAACCAGTGGAACTCCGTCTGTTAGTAGTTCCCAACAAATGCAAGTGCAGCAAGTCGATAGCACCCCCGCTTCATCCATGCCTTCAATGGAACCGATGAAGCCCATGGAACCAATGAAACCCATGGAACCGATGAAGCCGATGAATATGGGAGACATGCAAATGAATATGAATCCCATGGAAATGCGGATGGGCAATATGGAAATGCGGATGGGATCGGGATCACCCGCGTCATCGTCGTCTCCCGCTCAAAGCAGCAAACAGTTCTGCCCACAATGCGGCTCATCCCTGACGCCTAGCGATCGCTTTTGTTCCAGTTGCGGAAATCAGCTGAATTAACTCTGATTAGAGAAACCGGAACAGGCTACACCATCGATCGATTGTCAAGTCATCGTGGTGTAGCACACCTAATTCGGTAAATTAGATTCGGTTTGTAGTAAGGAAACCTTAGCCCTAGTGGTTTGTCAACCTTAAATTGACAGGTTAAAACTGATGCGGGGATGGGGGAAGCGGAGATAAAAGTAACCCGTCAAACTAGCTTTGACAGTCTAGTAGATTCCGTTGGGTTTCCTTGCTTCTCGATGAAAGCGAGTAAGACAAATGGCGAATGACAAATGACGAATGACAAATGACAAATGACGAATGACGAATGACGAATGACGAATGACAAAAGGATGACCAATGCCCATTAAAGTTAGCCTAAATCATCAACTTGCTTATCACTTCGAGCGCCCCGTTATTCTAGGTCCTCACACCCTAGGATTACATCCATCCCCTCACTGTCGCACATCCATTCAAAGTTATTCTCTAACCATCCAGCCTCAAGAGCATAGTTTAACCTGGCAAAATGATCCCTACGGGAACCACCTCGCCCGCTTGAATTTCCCCAAGCCTACCGATACTCTCGCGATTGAAGTCGATATTATTGCCCAACTGCAACCGATTAATCCCTTCAATTTTTTGGTTGAACAGTATGCTGAACGCTATCCCTTTAACTATGATCCCCACCTCCAAAAAGAACTGAGTCCCTTCCTAGATATCAGCGAATCAGGAAAACTTTTATCTGATTGGGTAGAAGAAAATCGAAAAAATGACATCTACATTACCGGTTTTTTAGGGGCAATTAATCAACAGCTTGCCCAAGATATCACCCATACTATCCGCTTAGAAACTGGGATTCAATCCTGCGAAGAAACCCTGACCAAAAAAGTCGGTTCTTGTCGCGATACCGCCTGGTTACTGGTGCAAATATTGCGACATTATGGTTTAGCGGCGCGATTTGTTTCCGGCTATCTGATTCAACTCAAAGCAGACAATCCCCCTGTTGATGGACCCCCAGGCATCGAAGCCGATTGTGCCGATTTTCACGCTTGGGCAGAAGTCTATCTTCCCGGCGCTGGTTGGATTGGTTTAGATCCCACATCCGGGTACTTAGCGGCGGAAGGACATATTCCTCTCGTCTGTACTCCCAACCCAGAAGCCGCTTCTCCGGTTAGGGGAACCAGTGAACCCTGTCAGTCTCAGTTAGAGTTTGCGGTGAAGGTGTCGCGTCATGAGAACATCGCCAGCCCCAGTAAACCCTATACAGAAGCCCAATGGCAACAGATTGATAGTTTAGGTAAAGCGGTAGACGAAACGCTACACCGTGCAGGTGTGGGCTTAACCATGGGAGGTGAACCCACTTATGTCTCCACTGACGATTTTGAATCTCCCCAATGGCAAATTGCCGCCCTTGGGGATGAGAAACGCAAAATTGCCGGACAGTTACTCAAACGCTTAGAAGCCCGGTTTTCTAAGGGAGGAGGATTACTGCATTATGGGTTAGGGAAATGGTATCCCGGTGAGATTTTACCCCGATGGGCATTAGGATGCTACTGGCGCAGTGATGGTACTCCAATTTGGCGAAATCGAGAGTGGTATGCAGAGGAAGGGAAGGATTATGGACATACAGCAAAACAGGGAGAGATATTTATTCAGGCGTTAGCGAAGCATCTAGGTGTTAATCCTGCTTGTATTATTCCCACCTATGAATATGACGGAGACATTGGTGGGTATGTTTTACCAATATTACCGGTATTAAAAGATGAGCAATTGTATTGGAGTACCTGTCATTGGCGATTTCCTGATGAGAGGTTGAATTTGTTAGTCGGTGACTCTCCCGCCGGATTCCGTTTACCCCTGAATTCCATCGATTGGTCTGAGGAATTGGTACAGGAAGGAATTGTCCCCTTAGAGGCTAATCCAGCCCTACCTAGTCCTGAATTTATTGATTCGCCTGATAATACGATTCGGATTGGCTTAGGTGTAGAAGCTAGGCAAGGAATTTTGCATATCTTTCTCCCTCCTTTAACCTCAGCACGAAGTTTCTTAGATTTAATCACTGCGATTGAAGAAACAGCGGCAAAGGTAAAAACCCCGGTGTTAATTGAAGGGTACACACCTCCCGGTAATGGGGGAATTGAAGGGTTTCAAATTACCCCTGATCCGGGTGTGATTGAGGCGAATATTCATCCAGCCGGAAATTGGCAAGAATTGGTTGAAATTACCACAACCCTGCACGAAGAGGCACGGCGTTGTCGTTTGGGAACTGAAAAATATACCCTAGATGGACGGCGGGTGAGTACAGGGGGCGGCGCTCATATTACAATTGGCGGCAAAACGCCCTTAGAGAGTCCCTTATTACGGCGTCCGGATTTACTCAGGAGTTTGATTAGTTATTGGCAAAATCATCCCAGTTTATCCTATTTGTTTGCAGGGTTATTTGTCGGACCCACCAGTCAATCGCCCCGTGTGGATGAGGCGCGACATGAGAGTTTGTATGAGTTAGAGATTGCCTTTCAAACGTTACAACCGGGGGAAAAGGTAGCACCGGAATTAGTAGACCGACTGTTACGAAATCTCTTAGTTGATGTAACGGGGAATACTCACCGCAGCGCTTTCTGTATTGATAAGCTGTATCCGGTAGAAAATTACCGCAATCAGTTGGGATTATTAGAATTTCGGGCATTTGCCATGCCCCCTAATATGAGAATGAGTTTACTACAAATGCTGCTGATTCGGGCGCTGGTGGCATGGTTTTGGGAGCATCCCTATACCCAGAATTTAATTCGTTGGGGTACGATGTTGCACGATCGCTTTCTGTTACCGTACTACATCGGTGAGGATTTGCGGCAGGTAATCAGGGAGTTGCAGGAGGCGGGGTATCCGTTTCAATGGGAGTGGTTTGAGCCATTTTTTGAGTTCCGGTTCCCCCAGTATGGCGAGATTAGCCGAGAGGGAATAGAGTTAGAATTACGACACGCGATCGAACCCTGGCACGTTTTAGGGGAAGAAACGGGTACTGGTGGAACCGCTCGTTATGTGGATTCTTCCATGGAACGGATACAGGTAAGATTACGGGGGGCGATGGGACATTCGCCCAATCGAGATAATTTTTCCTCCCGTTATCAGGTGACTTGTAATGGGTATCCGATACCGTTAAAGTCTACAGGAATACCGGGAGACTATGTGGGTGGGGTACGCTTCCGCGCCAGGGAATATGCAGCGTTATTGCATCCTTCGATTAATTCTCATTCCCCGTTAGTATTTGATATTGTAGATACCTGGACACAACGGTCAATTGGGGGCTGTCGCTATTATGTTAATCATCCCAATGGCATCGTTTATGATACGTTTCCCGTTAATCACCGAGAAGCGGAGTCACGGATGTTGGAACGATTTATTCCTCAGGATCATACACCGGGGATAATTTCGATTCCACCATTATCATTGAGTCCGGAATATCCGTTGACATTAGATTTGCGACGGGTGAATTTGTTTCACAAAGAAACATAATTTGATAAAATCTTGTTTGTCGTAGGTGAGAGAAGTTATTGTGATAAGAGGACTAAAGTCCTCACTACAAACATACCACTTGATTATCGTTCTTATGACGATGGTTGTTCATTGGTTTTGAGTTGTTGCTCAACCAGATCAAGTGCATCTTTGGCTGTTAGATTCTGTTCTAGGATAGCCAGAATACCGGGGAGATATTGATCCATTGTCATGACATTGGTGTAGACAAGATTTTGCACCAGGGTAGGAGTGAGCCTATCTCCCTCAACATCTATGCTGGTTTTATAGCGAATTTCACCGTCGTCGAAATCGAGTTCAAAATTGCCGAGAATCATGCCATAGTTAGCGCGGGTGATAAATTCAGCAATGGTTGAGCGTTTATCTTCGGGAACCACTTCAGGATAAAGGGAGTAAAATACACATTGATCTTCTGCTTCTCTCGCCTTAGCAAGGCAGTGCCATTGACCGTTTTCACCCTGGAAGTTCATGTATAGGATAGGTTCGTCTTCGTCTTCAACGAGGGGCCACTCGTCAGCTTCAAAGAAGTTGAGCATGGCTTTGTAAATGATTGGGTTCCCTGTACCGTCGGGATCAAGTTCCTCGCGAGCCGTTTTTGCCCAGTCTTGAAAGGTGGCTTCGATAGCATCAATAAATTCGCCAGTGGCGTCTTGAGTGATGGCTTCAAATTCAGTATCGGCTAGTTGTTCAAGGGATTTGGTGATTTCCTCCAGAGTTTCAGTCGAGGTGTCTTCGCTGAGTTCGTTCAAGTCGGGCAGGTTTTCCTTCGCCCAATTTTCCAGGTAGTTGCGAAGGGTTTGTTGGAGTTCTTCTTCGGAAGGAGGATTTTGCATAGGAATTAATAGCGTAGCGATTGAGCCGGAAAAGCCAGATTTTGTCTCTTTTTGGGATGGTTTTTAGGATTCGCTAGGTTAATTCCCATACCCTTAACGTCGCGTCTTTAGACCATGTCACCACGGTTTTAGCATTGACCATCTTTGCCCCTACAATCTCTCCTTCATGTTCTGTTAATGTCTGCACACATTCACCAGAATCCAAATCCCAAAGGCTCATGGTTGTATGCCCCCAACTCAAAAAACGTGATGTTGAAAGTATAATACCTCCGTTCACTTCTGCGTCGAATTGGGTAACGCTTTCACCTGTCACCTTATCCCAAAGATGACAACGACCATCTAGCGATTGGGACAAGAGAAAGTTGGTAGATACGCGCCAGACATGTAATACAAGATTATTGTGCTGTGCAAACACACATTTAGACTGTGTCGTTGAGGTATCCCAAATGCGTACTGTCCCATCACTGGACCACGAGACAATGTCGCCGTTATCAAGGGCGAAGGCATTACGGATATCATTTTCATGTCCTCTGAGTGTCGCCTCTACTATTCCATCTTGTGTCCAAATCTTAAGGGTGCGATCGTTCGACCAGGTCAGAATGCGATCGTCAGGCAACAGATATGCACCATTGATGCTATCACCATGTTCTATAGCAGCATATAAGTATTGCCCAGTCTGCAAATCGCAGAACTCTAACGACATCTCAGACCAGGTGACAACCACACCACGGTCTTGAAGTAACAAAAATGGCAGGGTCAGCATTTGGTAATATTCGCGAAAGCAAGCACCTTTGAAAATCGAAACGGCTTGACCTGTCGAAATGTTCCATAAAATAAGGTTGGCTTCCAAATCCCAGGAAACAACATGGTGGGGACACCAATATACAGTCCCCATAAAACTCAAATCCGGTCTCATTATCGTTCGCACAAGTGTACCTGCTTTAGAGTCCCAAACACAAAGGCTGCCGTCGTAAGCTGTAGACGTAATCAAACCCTCTGGTAGGCTTAATGCATGAGTCACTTGCGCCTCGTGTCCCCTCAGAACGTGAGTTTGGGACGCACAGTCAAGAGACCATATCCTTAGTGTCGTATCATCCGACCAGCTTAAAATAGTGTCTGAGTCTAAGCTTGTGACGCCGCTAACAACCTCTTCATGGCCCCGCAGTACGTCTCTATGGTGTAATTTGCCTATGTTCATCTGCCGCTTATGAGTAGTTTTACCTTGGCTATCTGACTTTTCCTCTTAACAATCGCTTGAGGTTGGCCAAGAATGCCGCCCGTCTCACAGAATCTTTCTGGAGTATACCGATGGGAGCTGAGGTAGCATATTTCGAGTGTCCCATTTCAGACTCTAATCTCAAGATCAGGCTGTCGATGCGCTTGTTTGTGATATCCTTGCGGGCTGTAGGAGTTGTGTCCTGGAATTGTTGATCCATACCACGCGAAGCTGCTGTAGACCCTCTCGGTGCTGTAGTTCCCGCCGCTCGTTGATTAAGTGATTGGGCGGCAAGGAATTCACCGTCTTTGTCACCGGCAACCCGACCTTCGCACTGTTCACATTGCCGCTGATACTTTCCTTTGGTCGGTAGCGGGGCGCTGTCGCCTGTACTCTCAGCAATGCCCCGCATATGCTTGTAGAGCCCACTGACCTCGGATGTTGAGTCCAATAACCCGAGTGAGGTTAAGGCATCATCAATCGCGTCCTTGGCGTGGGCGGCAGTTACCACATTATGTGGGGTCGTCACACTGGGTTGTGCTTCACAAGAGGCACAGTCAGTATTTCCTGAAAGACGCTGAACTTCGAGAAACGCTGGTCTCCCAGTATGTTTGTGCATTTTGAACAGGAATTTATGAGAAACACCACCAACTACTGTGTCATTAACTACCTGTAGAGTGGGAACAATCTTCTGATCGGGATTACTTCGATTGCTATTGACCCGCCCAACAATAGCATCCACAAGCCTGTCAATTTCATCAATAACTTTGTATGTTTTCTTGAGTCCAGTGCTACGTTTAATTGCCTGGGCAAGATCATTGAAGTTGTTGTCGCGATCATCTAATGTAATGATTGTCTCTAACTCTTCAACATTGGGCGAGATGGTCATCTTAGTCCTGATCTGTTGATCATTCTTGACCCTCTCGTATGCTTCGAGATTTACCGAAAACTTAATGCCTTTGATCCGCTTGTCAATCTTTTGCTGTCCCTGCTGTTCCAGTCGTTTGGCAAGGCGAATTTTGCGATCATAAGCAGATCGTAGGTCGCTATCGCCCCCCTTGTCAGATTGATTGAGCGTAGCCGCCGTATCCTGAAGAATTTGTCTGTGGAGCGATGAGTTGTTAATACCAGCATAGTATTTCTTCCCACTAACATTTTTTGCGACCCACCCTTTGCCAGCCGTGGCTTTGGCACGCTTGCCTTGCTTAGTTGCGATACTCTCGATCATCCACATTGAACCGCGTGTCAACAAGGTTGTTTTTATACTGACACCAGACTTTCTCGCCGGAACTTGAGAAAGTTGTGACTTGACCACAGACTCGGGTTGAACCTGTTTTCGCGTCAATTTCTGTGTCTTCTTCCATCCTTGTTGAGCCACTTTTTGTGCAATAGGACGCAGCGCCTTGTCTTCGTCTTGGTCTTTCTTTTTGTCCTTATTTCCTTTTTTGCCTTTCTTGCTCTTATTTTTCTTGCCTTTCTTGCCCTTAAACCGCTTCATCAAACTCTTCGCCAAGCCCTTCAGCTTACCCGCCACCTTCCGCGCAGCCTTAGCAATCTTGACAATGATGAAATTAGTAATAAAGTCCAGCAACACGATCGCGGCTGAAGCCAACAATGCCCCAAACTGAGGACCCGCCGCCCCTGTCTTGATCGCCTTCAAGAACTCGATGAAGCGTCCAAAGGCTTGAATAATCTGACTAACTGTACCCCAAGCTGCCTGTAATCCCTGGATAATCGCTAATACTGCCCCAGCCGCAGGCACAATCATTGAGACGAGGCGCTCCAGCAAAACCCCAATAATAATCGTGGGTAACGCTTGCTTAACCGCCGTCCAAGCCATCTTGCCCACTTCTGCCATGGCGATACCGCCTTGGGTCAAGATCTTCCAAACGGCTGCACCTAAACCCAGAACGGCTTCTAACTTTTGATTGAACCAGGTTTGTACCTGTTCTTTGAAGGCACTCCAGAGGTGATTGCGGATACCATCAGATACCGCCGCCCCTAAGTTACCAATCCATTGTCCGGGATTAGCGGCAATATCCTTCGCCAACACCGCAAAAGCACCCAAGGCTTTGGCAATCCCTTCACCAAACTTAATCGCTCCCATGACAACGCCTTCGTAGACGCTGACAACAGCTAACATCCCTTTCTCAAGTAAACCTAGGGCGGCATCTAGGGCACCACCTAAAACATCCAAGGCTTTCTGAATTCCCTGATTCAGGTTTTCGGCTAGCTGATTAACCGTATCTTCTGCCTGCTGAACTTTTTTGGCGATCGCGCTACGCCATTTGTCTCGTAATCCGGGCCATTTTGCCAGAAGAGTATCGCCTAAAGCAATCAACGCATCTCCCACTCGACGGATAACTGCCACAATCGCTTGGCGTGCCTTTTCAATCGCGGCGGCGGCTAGCTTTTTAGCAGCTTCAATCGCTTTTCGCATCGCTGCACGAGCCGCTTCAAAGGCTTTCTGAATCGCCTTCTTAATGCCGTCAAAGAAGGCTTTTGCCTTACTCGCTAACCAGCCAAATAACCCACCTGACTCTTCTTCCCCTTTCTGCTTCTCCTCAGCCGCCTTTGCTTCACCCTTCTGACGCTCGGCTTCTGCCTCTGTTTCGCCCTTTTCGATTTCCTTGACAGCTTCGGCATCCCCTTCTGCCTGTTTCGTCTCAACCTCTTGCAATCCTTCACTCACCAGTGTGTCGCCCTCTTGGCGCGACTGGCTGACTAAATCATTCTGTTCTTTGCTCCATTGACCTTGTAACTCAGCCACTTCGCCCTTTGCCTTTGTCCGCTCTTGGGCTTGTTGGGTGATATTATCTTGTTTGAGTTGTTCAACCTCTTGCTTGGCAGTGGCTTGTTCTTCTGCCACCTTAGTGGCATGATCTTGTTTCTTAGCGGCTAAATCACTTTGAGCTTGAGCAGCAGCCGCTTGAATTTCGCCCCCTTTCTCTTGTTGAGCGAAGATAGACGCGGCATCTCCCATGCCATCTCCCCCGGCTCCAGTTGCCAGGGCAGCCCCAGCAGCAGCACCTGCGGCTCCCCCACCCGCGCCTCCAGTAATCTGCGCTTTCAGGGTCTTTTGCGGTATCGTTGGTTGAACGTTCTCTACGCCCGTGGGTTTAGCCAGTTCTTGCTGCCCTTTGGCTTGGGCTTCTGTTAAGCTGGTTTCCAATTCAGCCTGTTGTTCCTGGGCTTTTTGCGGATCAGCATTGCCCTCCAGCGCCAGTTTCGGCGGAGGTCCAGCGGACACCTGATTCGCTCCTGGATCACTGACTGGCAATCGCGTCACTGATGCCTTCATGTTGCTGATATCAGCATCTGACAGTTTGCCTTCTTCATTCCCCTGCACAGTTGGCGCTGGTGTAGAGACTTGGGGCGGGGCTTTTTCTGGGGGTAAGGGTTTGGGTTCGGGGACGGGTTTTTCTTGACCCTCGGCTTTTTTGGCAACGGGTTCAGGTTTGTCGCCGCCTGAATCTGCTTTCACTACCGCCGATTTCCCGGTTCCTGGTAAGGTATCGGCGCTAGGCGGATTGGCGGCGAGTTCAGATTTTTGTTTGCCAACATCATTAGAAACGGCTGCGGTGACACCCCCTAACGCGGATACCAATTGAGCAGGGGGCAAGCCACTCACCGCACCGAGGGCAGCCGCCGGAGCAGCTTGAGAAACATCTGGGGGTGCTGGGGGAGTTGGGGATTGTGCGATCGCACCACCGCCTCCACCGCCTCCAGCCGGGAGACTGCCTGTAGCGGGTTCTTCTGCTAGCGCTGCGAGAGCCACGTCTTTTTCGGCGGATGAGAGCTGGTTGGTTTCAGTCTCTGTTTCTGGAGCCACTTGAGCCAATCGTTTCTCCATGGCATTGGCTTCAGCCTCTTCATCAACCGTTGCGGCTTCAACGTCACCACCGCCAGCACTGGCTCCCCCTGCGACTCCTGCGCCACCACCACCTCCGGCTGCGGCAGGACTACTGATGGCGGCTGCGGGGGCGGCAACACTCTTTGTCTTCGTCTCAGGAGATTGGACTGAACCTGCATCAGGTTGGACGATTGATTCCGGAGCCGCCTCTTGTCCCGATTTTTCTGGATTTGCCCCAGACTGTGGAGTTGGGGTATCAGCCTGTGTTGAGGTTGCCGAGGTTGGGCTTTCGGTTGCGACGTTCGTTGGTGTCGTGCGATCGCTCTCAGCATTACCTTCCGTTGAGGGTGGGGTTCCCGTCTCCATTGATTTGCCCACCGCTTCTAGTTGTGGCTTGTCTAAGGATTGCTCAGAAACGGCTTGATCTGCATCAGCTTCCTTTTCCTGCTCTTCTCGCTCAGAAACCTCTTCAGATTCTCCAGTTTCTGCTTGCTGAATCAAATTAGATGTAACATAATGTGAAGGAATTTTTACTCAAGAAGCAGTTAAGCATTTATCACGTCAAAAGGTAATCAGCGAATGAAAAAATTAGAAAAATATCGCTCGTTAGTTTGCCAGCTATTAAATAATCATACTCCTGAAGATGCAAACCAGTCAGATTCAGAAATAGAGTGTCAACTCATTTTTGATACAGAACATGACCCCTATCAGTTTCTAGATATCGGTGGGGATGGACTAAAAAGAGTCTACAACTGTTTCATTCATATAGATATTAAAAATAGCAAAATTTGGATTCAGCGAAATATGACGGAAGCTGATTTGGCACAAGATTTAGTAGAAATGGGTATACCCAAAGAGGATATTATTCTCGGTTTACATCCCAGTTATAAACGTCCTTATACAGGCTACGGAGTCGCAAGCGTGCGATCGCCTTCCTGATCCCTGAGTTTGTCAAATGCTGTCTGTGATTGGCAGAACAGACGATAGCTGAGGTGATTATCGTCTAATTTTAGCCTGAAGTTTCCTGTGCGATCGCGCTTTCCGCCTACCCTCCCCAAAGCCTGTGCAGCTATGCGATCGCGTCAGGGAATCACACCCAGGATTCAATCCACCATAATCTGTCGCCTCAACAGACTCATCATTTCTCCCGAAGCACCATAAGGAATCGGTGGACTCCATTCCCTTACTTCCGCAAACCGTAAGCGATGCAGCGTTTTGATAATGCTGTTGATCCCTTTACGGGAACCAATCACCATCACCTTGATCAATTCTTTCTGAGAAACCGGATCAGTAGAAGCCTGAATAGAAACCTCAGCAGAGGGTAATTGATTGTCATTAGGTACAAAGTACGCTTGCATTTGAGTTCACCTGATTGAATTTAATGTGGTCTAATAAGACTACATTCAGCCTAGCAAACTGTGGTCGCATAAGACAACATTTACTTGCTTACCGTCCTCTGACACGATTAGAGGCATGGGAAAAGCGGGACAAGCTCTCAGGCAAACATTAGACACATACGGCATTAGTCAAAACAAACTAGCCGTAACTTTGGGAGTTGATCGTTCGATGATTTTCAAGTGGTATCACGAGAAAAGAGATCCCACGGCTGAAACCGTGGTGCAGATTGCACAGGCACTCAAAAGCATTAATCCGAGTGCAGCAGCAGAATTTATCCGGTTGTATGTGGGTGAGTTCCTTGAGACTGAGGAGGATAGTTGAAGGGAAGTGACTCCTGCACTCCTACACTCCTACCATCAGCGATTCCCTTTGGAGCTAGGATAGAAACGTTAGATGTTGTTTTGAGAACTGCGCCAGAAAGAGTTTGAGAATTTGTGGAACCAATCATGGCGGCTAAAGACCTATTCCATAATTCTGTAAAACAAGCACTCCTCAAAGAGGATTGGGTGATCACAGCAGATCCCCTAAAACTCAAAATTGAGGGAGTTAAGTTGGAAGTTGATTTAGCAGCAGAGAAAATCATTGCCGCTCAAAAAGCAGAATGTAAAATAGCCGTTGAAATAAAAAGTTTTCTCAATACTTCGGTGATTACAGATTTTCATGCCGCATTAGGTCAATTCTTAAACTATCGCTTGGCATTACAAATGACCGAATCAGAGAGAATACTTTATCTGGCTGTTCCTATTGATACATTTGGAACATTTTTTCAAGAGGTTTTTGTTAAAGAAGCAGTTAAGCTTTATCAAGTAAAATTAATTGTTTACGATCCTGTTGAAGAGGTAATCAGCGAATGGAAAAACTAGAAAAATATCGCTCATTAGTTCGCCAGCTATTAAATGATCATACCCCTGAAGATGCAAACCAGTCAGATTCAGAAATAGAGTGTCAACTCATTTTTGATACAGAACATGACCACTATCAGCTTCTAGATATCGGTTGGGATGGACTAAAAAGAGTCTACAACTGTTTCATTCATATAGATATTAAAGATGGCAAAATTTGGATTCAGCGAAATATGACAGAAGCTGATTTGGCACAAGATTTAGTAGAAATGGGTATACCCAAAGAGGATATTATTCTCGGTTTACATCCTAGTTATAAACGTCCTTACACAGGCTACGGAGTCGCAAGCGTGCGATCGCCTTCCTGATCCCTGAGTTTGTCAAACGCTTTCTGTGATTGGCATAACAGACGATAGCTGAGGTGATTATCGTCTGATTTTAACCTGAATCTATATCAGGGCACGATGGTATCGTACCCCTACCCCATCTCAGGGATAATTGATTGGGTAGGGGTACGGCATTGCCGTACCCTATGATAGTTAGCGATAACCTCTCAATTTAATCAATAATAAACCTTCTGCCTTCTGCTATATCGCGCCAGGGAATCACACCCAGGATTCAATCCACCATAATCTGTCGCCTCAACAGACTCATCATTTCTCCCGAAGCACCATAGGGAATTGGTGGACTCCATTCCCTTACCTCAGCAAACCGTAAGCGATGCAGCGTTTTGATAATGCTGTTGATCCCTTTACGGGAACCAATCACCATCACCTTGATCAATTCTTTCTGAGAAACCGGATCAGTAGAAGCCTGAATAGAAACCTCAGCAGAGGGCAATTGATTGTCATTCGGCACAAAGTACGCTTGCATTTGAGTTCACCTGATTTTGAGTTGCGACCTGATGACTATATTTATGTAGTCATTCTCATCATACACGATGGCTATATAAATGTAGTCATTTACTTGCTCGTGAGGCTCTGACACGATTAAGAGTATGGGAAGAGTCGGCAAAGCCCTTAAGCAGGTACTAAAGAATTACGACATCAGTCAGAACAAACTGGCGGTAGCGCTGGGAGTAAGACGTTCTGTGGTTTACCGTTGGTATCACGAACTTACAGATCCCACAGCCGAAACGGTTGCGGACATTGCACAGGCACTTCATAGCATTAATCCGAGTGCAGCAGCAGAATTGATCCGGTTGTATTTGGGTGAGTTCCTTGAGAGTGATCAGGAAGATTGACGGGAAGTTATGTCCAGATTGTAGAGACGTTGCATGCAACGTCTCTACAAGGTTTTGGCTTTGGAGCTACGATAGAAACGTTATACGTTGTTATGAAGCGGACTATTATGCTCAGTTTTAAGAAAAAAATTGTCACTGATGAAGCGATGCGTCCTGTTGCGGTGTTGATTGATTATCAGGACTGGCAGAAAATTGAGCAACTATTAGAGGCTTACCAATTACAACAAAAACAAGACTTGAATTTAAACCAGTATGCAGGTGTGATTCAATTAACTCAAGACCCTTTGGAGTATCAGCAGCAAATGAGGGATGAGTGGCATTGACGCAGAATTTAATTGTATTGGATACGAATGTAGTTTTGTACTTCTTAGGCGGGCGTTTAACTAACCCATTACCATCAGGACAGTATTTTGATTTCCTGGGCTGTTTGTAAAACACTTTGATACTCAGCGTCTACTTCACGACGATGGGTTTCAATGTAGGATAAGTTCCCTCTTGGACTAACTGATGTCCTTTCCGTACCTCGTAGTGCTATATAGCATCAATTTCGATGACTGGACTGGTGTTCTATAGTGATTTTCAGTATGATGCGATATATAGGTAAAGATGCAAGCCTTCATCCGTGTCAACTTAAGCCAAAACCCCCTCACCCCCAGCCCCTCTCCCACCAGGGGAGAGGGGAGCAAGAAAGTCTGGTTCCCCTTCTCCCTTGATGGGAGAAGGGGTTAGGGGATGAGGGTGAAATGCTTGCCAGTCGTGCTTTTGACCTTAAGTTGATACCAATGGCCAGCCTGGCGCCCCTACATTCGGGGATTTTGTCTTTATCGGAACTTACGGTAAATTTCATCTGGAAGATACTTGAGCATGATTAATTTTCTGGCTCTTTCAGACTAACTATGATAAATTACTAGCCAAAATACCAATTAAGCAGAACCCTTCTTCTAAAATTATCAAAATTATTTAACCCATAACCTCTTCTTTTAATTAGCTTAATTTTTTGATTAATTCCCTCCACTGT
>NZ_JAVJQP010000203.1:0-23515 GCF_040218875.1 Coleofasciculus sp. D1-CHI-01 | reverse complement strand
TAGGGGCTGCTGAATAAGTGTTGTGGTGAGGGGGAGCTGGGGAAGCTGGGGAAGCTGGGGGAGCTGGGGGAGCAAGGGTACATTTTCCCTGAGTAAGGTGATGCCATACTTATGAAGGATGCTACCCCATTTCCTTGCACTTTATCCACTGCCCATAAGCTTCAAAGTATTGATGGCTCAGGGTTTCTAGGTTGTGCAGCAAGCCCTAACTAAACCCGCCCCGACGCAGGTGTCTAGATTTCCCGTGAAAATTATTGGGAATTCAAAGAGAAAGAAGAGTCACGGCGATACTACCGCTAAAACAAATATCAACATCTGTACCGGGGGCGCGATCGCGTTTGGCATATTCGCCTTTATAGTAATAGTGATCCCCCTCTACAACATAGTTAACGGGTAAGGGCTGAATACTCGGTTTACAGAATACGATATCAGGTTCTGGAGAACCGGGTTCTAGGTGAGGTAAATTCACATTCCAAAACGTACCGGGAGGGGTGGGACGTTGAAATAACTCCTCTAATACCCTAGTTGTCCAACGGCTAGCCACTTGCCAATCAATCACCAAAGGGCGTTTAATCCAGTGGGAAATCGCAATCCCCGGAATTCCCAGAATTGCCGCTTCCCGCACCGCCGCGACTGTACCGGAAATATGGATATCTACCCCCAGATTACCGCCTGCATTAATCCCAGAGAGTACCCAGTGCGGGTTTTGCACCAGTTGAGTCAGGGCGAGACGGGTGCAATCGGCGGGCGTACCGGCTACCGCGTAGGCAAATTCTGAGCGCTGTTGAACATGGATGGGTTGATGCGTGGTAACTTGATGACTACAACCGGATAAATGGGTTTGAGGCGCGACGATGACACCTTTACCCTTAACCGCTTGCTGGAGTGCTTGAATCCCTGGAGCATCTATTCCATCATCATTGGTGAGAATTAAAGTCATCTTAGGGGCGTAACGGATAACACCAATGTTCTAGCATATCGGTAAATCGTTGATTGTTGATTGTTGATGGCTGATAAAACTGTGGCTGGTATATTTCTATCGTTGAGACAAAATAAATTAATAACCTGTAATGGCTTGGCACAACTAAAATAGGGCTGTGTTTGTAGTAAGCAGTTTAGTGCTATAATGCCTAGCTGGAGAGGGCTAAGGTTCCCTCACTACGAACCGATTCCGATCCATCAATTAAGATGGGTCACGTCAGTAGGGTGGGTTAGGCGGGTATTTGCTTAACTGGACGTTGGACAAACAAAGTGCGATCGCGGTTGGGAATTTGGTGTTTTTTGCTCGGGTTTCAGGTTAATATTAAAATATGATATCGGGACATAAAACCTAATGTAGGGGCGGGTTTAGGGACAAAATTAATGGAGCCACCAATCACCTTTCTACAAAACCCGCCCTGCCCCAATCTTTCACTGCGATCGCGGTTGCGAATAAGGTGGGTTGGGTTGTCCAGTTTTGGATTGATCGATTGCCTTTCGGTGGGGGAATGGGCGGGTTTTGTTGTTCCGTTATTGGTGGATATCTGAATTGATTCCCTAAACCCGCCCCTACATCTAATTTTTATGCCCCAAATGCCTTGGCTAATAAATTACGCAAATTTATTTTTTTGTTCAAAGTCCAATCCTTAAGCCCATAACCTTTTAATCCGGTATCCGCCGTAACCCACCAATAAATATATTAAGATTTATTTTACATTTTTGATATATTAAAATTCCATGAGTTACTTATTAAAGTATAGATTAAATTTTGACCAAAATGATACAATCATCAAAATCGCTAAATTTTGATGTAAACCCTACATCAGACTTTATTGTGCCAGATATACCTGGACTAAACTACATCCCCGATTATATAAATACCCAGGAGCAAAATCAATTACTGGAGATTATCGACCAACAAGAATGGTCAACCCAATTAAAACGCCGAGTACAACATTATGGTTATCGCTATGAGTATAAAAAACGGACATTAACCTCTGCCAGCTACTTAGGAGAATTGCCAAATTGGGCAAATCAACTGGGACAACGACTGGTTCGCGATCGCGTCACCCCAACTCCCCCCGATCAACTGATTGTCAATGAATACTTACCCGGTCAAGGAATTACCAATCATGTTGACTGCGTTCCCTGTTTTGGTAATACCATTATCTCCCTAAGTTTGGGGAGTCGTTGTGTGATGAACTTGAGCCACCCACCCACGCAAACCCAGATTCCTGTTCTGCTATTACCGGGGAGTTTAATTGTTTTGCAAGGGGTTGCTCGCTATCAGTGGCAACATGGCATTCCTGCTCGCAAAACAGATCAGTGTCAGGGAAAAAAGTTAGTCAGAAGTCGCCGAGTTTCGCTCACGTTTCGAGAGGTTTTATTTCCGTATAGATAACTGTTAAAATGATAGTAAATTCTTAGCAGGTCATCTGTTGATCAATCGAAACTATAAAATGAAATGCACCCCTGATAAATTATCTAATTTAGTTTGACCAAGCTTGAGTTGAGCGCGATCGCTGAGTTTTTTTACTGCTTTCTGTCTGTGTACCTCAGTTTTAAGTTTTAAGCAATTCCCTGGGAAGTCAGAAGCCGGAACTTCAACGAAGTAAGTTGCGGTAGTTCACTAAGGTAGGGCTTGCTGCACAAAGCCAAAACCGCAAAGCCCATCAATACTTTGAGCTTTATTGATAGAGGGTTTGATTCAAGGAAATCGGGTAGTATTCTTCATAAGTATGGCATCACCTTGCTCAGGAAAAATGTACCCTTGCTCCCCCAGCTCCCCCAGCTTCCCCAGCTTCCCCAGCTCCCCCTTACCACAAGACTTGTTCAGCAGCCCCTAAGGTAGCGGTACCAGGTACTCTATCCCGATAGCGCTGATGAAAGCTGTATCACTATATAAGACTAAAACATAATCGAACCGGGTTCTCTATCTATAATCTCAGCCCTGACTATCGCCTTTCGTCATTAGTCACGGGTTATTGACACAAAGGGTTTTACAGAAGAGAGTGTTATGAATTATCAAGACAAATTAAGTCCGTGGAAAATTGTCCGCTTGCAGTCAAATTTGCAACATGTCATTGTGGGTCGCTTCCGTCGTCGTGGCGATGCTGAAGGTCATTTGCGTATTTTGAAGCGGATGATGCCTGACTTACAATTCGTGATTGTGTTTGATGTGGGTCACGCGGAGGAGTCTATTCCTTCCGTTTCTACAACTGAAGCAGAAAATTAATCGTGTAGAGACGTTGCATGCAACGTCTCTACGTTAACGTTATCGATTAAACCTGCCCCTACACCCCTTTGTGTCCTCTGCCTTTTTACAACAAGCGGCTAGGTTCAGGTTGAGCGGAATTTAAGCGCAAACGTTTTACCGCTTGCTGAACAAATCCCTGTAAAAATGCTGTCCGTTGATTTTGTTGGAAAACAGTTTGCAATTTCTCTTTCAGGCGGTCAAGATTTAAGGGGTGATCGGTTGCTGTCGGTTCAGTAATCTCCTGGTCTTGGAAATATTCGATTAAACTCAACCCCGCTAATCGGGTCAGATAAGCTGCGCTAACACCTTGTACCGCACCGCCAGCGATATAGGTAAACGTATTGCTTTTAAGAATACCACCGATAGTTTGGGTGGAGAGTTCAACTAGACCCAGTTTAACCATTAAGCTACCCAAGGTTTTGGCAGCAGATTGGGCTTGGGATAGGGAAAATTTTTGTTGATAAATTCCGGCTAATTCAATCACTAATTGGCTACTAATTGCAGCCGTGGCGAGTAAATCTAAAGCGGGAACCGGGTTAGCAAAGGCAGTGGCGGCGGTAATCCACTGATACTGTTCAATCAGGGGTAAAGCGCGATCGCGTCGGGCTTGATTTAAGGCGGTTTTGGCTTCAGCTTTGAGGCTGATTGCGGATCTGAGGGTGGTTCCCCAGATGAGCTGTTGAGCGTCTTCAGTTAAGATGGGGGTTAATCGTTGCGTCAGTGGGGTTATGTCCGGAGTTTGCGCCTCTAACCATTCTTGGATTGACCCATCGGATTGATGCTGGCGTACTTTTACCGGAGTGGGGGAAGCCGCGATCGCAATGATATCTTCTGCGGGTAAGAGTTGGGCGAGTCGGTGTCGCAGTTGTTGCAACACTAGCAGTCGTTCTGGGGGTAAATAGTGGTCTTGTTTGTTAAAGATGAGCAGAAGTCGCTGATTTTGCATTTTCAGATGCTGCAACAGTTGAAACTCAGAATCGGTTAAATCACTGGTAATCACAAACAGGATTAAATCCGAGTTGGGGACTGTGTCCTGAGTGCGATCGCCTGGGAATAAGGCGGTAGTTTCTTTGACGCTAACCGTAGGGAATTGTTCGGATAACCCGTTCGAGTTTAAGACTTGTACTAAACAGGATTTTCCGACGCCTTTACCGCCAGTGACAAGCAGTTGCAATTCTTGTCGATCCAATTGGGTGGTTAATTGGTCAACCTGCTGTCGTAATGATGTGCTACTGTCAGGATTGTCAACCTCTGTTTCTAGGTGGGAGATAGCGAGTTCCGCTTGAGCGATCGCCCCCTCTACCGTAGCCCGATCTAGAGGCGAGGATATTGGAGATAACTCTGCCGAACTTGACCCTCGCTTCTGAAACAACCATACCCCACTACCGAGTGCGATCGCGCCGAGGAGTCCAACCTCTCCCCACTCCGCCACTGACTGATGCACCGTCTCTAGCAGCCATAATCCAAAGGATAAAGCAATACCGCCCACTAAAATAGGTCGCCGTAACTGAACCGCCATATCTTTTTTCTAACCTTACTTCCACTACGATAACGTTTTCGGGGGTTTTACAGAATCCCTACAGGCGTATTTTAGAGTTGAGATTGGGTAGGATGCATTGGTGTCGGAGAGACATTGCAGGCAAAGCCTCTATAGTTCCTGAGTTTTAATTTCTCTGAACAAGGAAAAATATTAACTCCAAGAATCCCCATTCCTCTCCATCAACGGCGGACTCTAAATCCAAACTATCCCGCCCCGAATTTATCTATTTAGGAAGAG
Organism: Coleofasciculus sp. D1-CHI-01; assembly: GCF_040218875.1. Lineage (NCBI taxonomy): Bacteria > Bacillati > Cyanobacteriota > Cyanophyceae > Coleofasciculales > Coleofasciculaceae > Coleofasciculus > Coleofasciculus sp. D1-CHI-01. The sequence continues at coordinate 18,503 of NZ_JAVJQP010000203.1, read as the reverse complement.
TACAGTCTAAGTGCTTCATAGCTAAAATAAAAAGTAGAATTGTTGTCGTGCTTTATCCGTCTGCCCATGTTGATCAATGAACGAAATTACGAGTGGGATTCCCTCCCTCACTCTCAAGAATATTCCAGCCCCACTTTAACGATTCAAAGTCCGTTACCCTCCAATCATAAAACTCTTAAAGACAAAGCTGATTCAAAAGTTGAAAAAGCAGATAGTCTAGCCGAAGAAGGAGACTATGAAAGTGCGATAAATTATTATGATGAAGCGATAACCATTAAAACCGATTGCACCTCTGCTTGGTATCATCAGGGGGTGGCGTTGCAGCATTTAGACCGTGATGAAGAAGCATTAGCCAGTTTTGATAAAGCGTTAAACTTCAACTCAGATAATCCCAAAATCTGGAACTACCGGGGAATTACGCTCAAGAATTTAAACCGTTATGATCAAGCGATCGCCTCCTACGATAAAGCGTTAAAGTTAAATTCAGATGATGTTAAAGTATGGTACAACCGGGGCGTAGCGCTGCGGAAGTTAAAGCAGTACGAGGAAGCGATTGACTCATTCAATCACGCCTTAGCGCTTAATCCTAACTATGCGAAAGCCTGGATTGATCGGGGGAACACACTACGGAAATTAAATCGCCTGCAGGAGGCGATCGCATCATACAATCACACCTTGGCAATTCAACCGGATGATGATAGAACCTGCTGTAATTGCGGTTTCCTGTTGTATCAGTTACATCGTTATCAAGAGGCGCTGGCATCCTTTGATCAAGCGATCAAGGTGAATCCCAACTCTGATAAAGCTTGGCATAATCGGGCGATGGTTTTAAATCACCTCGAACATTACGAAGAGGCGGTTGAGAGTTGCGATCGCGCTTTGGAGATTAATCCTGATTATGAATTAGCCTGGAACACTAAAGCTGTTGTACTTTTAAATTTAAAACGCTACGAATCGATGATTGAGTGTTATGATTACTCATTACAGATTCACCCCAAAAATTATTATACGTGGTATTTGCGCGGCAAAACCTTATTTAGGTTAGGGCGCTATGAAGACGCGATTGACAGTTATGATCAAGCTTTAGAACGTAAACAAGATTATCACTACTGGACAGAACGTGGAAATGCCCTGCAAGAATTACAACGCTATCAGGAAGCTATTACCGCTTACAATCAGGCGTTAAAATTGAACCCCAATGATGATGAACTGTGGATGCTAAAAAACCTGGCGACTAATCGCTGGCGTTGGCAAAAATGGCATCAAAAGCTAGTGAAATTGTGGCAGAAAATTAAAGCCTTGTTTGAGCAAAGTGCAAGGGAATAATGCCTGTTTAAGCTGACCTAATATAACATAAGACATAAGACATAAGACATAAGACATAAGACAAATTACCACGGACTACCAATCATCATAAATCCCGACCAATAATAAGGATGGGATAAATCAACTTGTCCCAACTCAGCCAATTGTGGCGGTAATGATACCCCTCCTCCTGTTCCACTCCCGCGCAATTGTCCCGCTTCAATCACGACATTTCCCCGCAACATCGATAACTGGGCTTCTCTTAGCGCCTCTGCCTTAATTTGAGTTTGACCTAGTTGATTATACAACTCAGTCATTAAAGCCAATGTCCCTTGGTCACTCACCTGCCAGACACTACCTAAAGCACTCTTCACACCCGACGCCACCGCTAATCCAGCAAAGCCTAACTCCGCCTGATTGTCTCCCACCGCCGTGCGACAAGCTGATAATACTAATAATTCTACAGGCGGATCATCCCAATTCATCTGTTGCATTTGCGCTAAAGTTAACTTGTCATTCCATAACTGCACATAGGAATTACTCGGTCCCCCAGATTTAAAATCGGCATGAGTTCCTAGGTGAATAATTTCATAAGCATAACGCTGGCGTTCTTGAATTAAATTTTCTAATGTAAACTCCTGATTGAGAAAAACCTGACCACCCACTTCTTGGGCAATCGTTGATAACTCTACCGGAACCGCTGGTAACGGATTAAGTTCCGTAAATTCTGATGCCCCCATCGCTAAGATTTGCGGATTTGTCAGCGGCTGATAATTACTATTCATCAGGCTGAATGTGGGAATCATGCTGAGGCTGTAGTTTTCAATCAAAAACTGTTCACCATCATGCAAGACTGGCATAGGTATCGTCCGCAATCCCGCATCCATGGAAAAGAGTAACGTATCAATTTCAGCCGCTTCCAGTTCCGATGCAATCGGTGCAATTAACCACTGATAAAGTTGTTGCGCGGGTTTCAAATAACCATTCCCCCGACGGCGAAATGCATCTGTAAGTTGAACTCGCAGTTCATTTGTAACTCCTAGAAGTTGGTCGCGATTAACCGGGATAACTTTAGTGACAGGTTCAGCGGCGGCGGTAAAGAGGACTAATTTCACGCCATCCGGTTCTGTCACCGCATAAATTACGGCGGAACGATTCCCGGTTTGACGTTCAATTTCTGCCAACGTCTGTTCAATACTGGCTAAGGAAATTGAATACTGAGAGAAATCTCGCCCAAAGTAATCGGCAAATTCTTTCAGTCGGGCTTGTTCTAGGGATTCAATATAGCGATTTGTTGCCCCTGCCGCATCTTGTAGGGTCAAAAGTGCAGTTGAGGCGTTTATAATCGGCAGCGCTTGAGTAACATTATCGGTGGTGTCTATAAAGGGCAGAGACTCGATAATATTGTCTGAATCAATCCCCTCATAAAGATTGTAAATGACATCCGGGGAAAGAGTTAAGTCTGGCGGAACAGGTGTCTGTGGAGAACCTGCACCAATAATTTGAATATTTCCTGTGGTTTGACCACTAGCAAAGGATTCCACTGGAGAAATAGTAGCACTACCACTGGTAAGGGCGGCGGCTATCCCATTCGTCGTTGCATCACCGATTTCAAACGGTGTTTCATTTTCTCCGCCATGGCTAATTGTAATATTGCCCCCTTCACTCCCCCCAATTGTGGAGATACTCGCAGGTATTCCATTAGCAGCGGTAAAGATATCGGTGGCACGGAAAAAGCTGTCAGTGTTAACATCAACAGCGCCGCCTGTTGTGCCTCCTTCTGTATTAATCCAGCTAACTTGAATATCATTCGGGGCATTAAGGTTAACAGTACCCCCTCCCCCAGAACCACCAGTGGTGTTAATTTTCCCAGTGGTAATTTCCCGGTTGGCTTCGATGACAACATCCCCACCATTCGTATCGCCAGAGGTATTAATATCACCTGTGATAATCGCCCCATTTTGGCTAGTTAGCGCAATCGTTCCACCATTCGTCGGTGAACTACTATCCAGGATGCCACTACTCGCATCAATACTACCGTCGCTAGTAAGCGTAATATTTCCTATCCCTTGCGTTTCAACCGTACCACTTCCCAGCAGAGAAATACCGATATTATCTGAGGCGGTTGCATCTTGACCTATACTGCTAAGCAGAATATCTCCTGTATTAGAACTTACTTTTGTCCCCGAATCCTGAATCTGAATCCCGCGACTGGAAGCCTCTGTTCCCCCTGTACCCTCTAGGGTAATATTCCCTGAACCTGTGGATTCAACCACACCGCCACTCAGCATAAAAATACCAAAGTTGTTGTTTCCCGTGGCATTTTCGGCGGCACCACTTAAGAGAATATCACCATCGTTTGAACTCACGGTTCCTGAATTTTGAATCTGAATACCTCGATTCCCATCTGTTCCCGTTCCCGCTGTACCCTCTAGAATAATATTGCCTGTTCCTGTGGATTCAACCACCCCACCCAGCATAAAAAGACCAAAGTTATCGTTTCCAGTTGAGTCTCCACCAATACCGTTAATTAAAATATCGCCATTTTCGGAACTTACCCTTGTTTCAGGATTTTGAATCTCGATACCGCGAGTCGCACTTGTCCCAGAACCACCAGTTCCCTCTAAAGTAATAGTACCTGTTCCTGTTGATTCGACAACCGCACCATTACTCAGAAAAATTCCTGTTTTCGCTGCACCGTCACTACTTCCTCTCCCGGTAATCTCAATCGTACCGTCTCCAGAATTAAGAGTTCCTCCCTGAAGCAGAACGGTTCCGATAACTTCATTGCCAAAGCTTCCCGGTTTAATCGAGATATTACCGCCATTGGTGGAAATTTGCGACCCTGAATTCATCTCAAATTGGGCAACACCTCCATCTCGCTGGTTGGCTAAAGCATTTTGATCATTAATTGTGGCACTAAAGTTGCCCCCAGCTAAATTAATCATCACATTATTAATGGTGATACTTTTGCCCGCTTGCAGCGTTAACGTGCTAATGTTACTCGCATTGATACTCTGATTAATCGTAATATCATTATTCGCTTGTAGAACCACATTCCCCATTAGGGCATTAATTTGATCCGCATCAAAGGTAACTGAGTTGCCTGAATTCTCGCCAAAGGCATTATTGAGATTTAAATCATCTGTTCCTCCATCACTAATCGTGATAGTCTTCGGATCAAATAAGATAGTTCCTAGATTTCCCGATGTTGCCCCAACATCAATCAACCCTCGGAAAATCAAACTATCTCTAGCCGATATCTCCACCAAACCGCCATCACCGAAAGTTTCGCCCCCCGTGGCACTCACACTGCCAGAAAAACGGTTGATTTCATCTGCCCAAGCCACAACTAGCCCAGCATTTCCATGTTCAAGTGCATCGGCATAAATAATGGAATCTGAACTTACAAATGCCTGTAAAGCATTCGGTATTGAACCTTGTCCTTGAAACCCGCCACCAATCAAAACCGTGCCACCCCCATCACTACCAGAGGCATTAATTGTGGCATTTATGACTCCTACTTGTTCGCCGACTAGATAGACATTACCCCCAAATTGCTCACTCGACGTATCAACCACACCAGATAAAATTGTTGTTCCTGATATAGTGGGAATTACCACATCTGAACCGATGAGTCGCACCGTATTTTCTGAGTCAACAATAACGCCTGTACTCTCTTCGTCTTGTCCGGTGAGTAACTCAGCTAATTGTAATGGTGAAATTCCCTCTGCTGTGGCTAGGGAATCTTCCGCCGTGGCTGCTTCAATTTCTAAAGACAGTAACATCCCGGCTTGAGAAATTCGGACTACATTTTCTCCAGGAACCGCCGTCATTGTAATAGTTCCCCCAGGGGCGGAAAGGGTTCCTGTATTAATAACTTGACCCGCCAGCAAGGTTAAATGTTCTCCCTCACTTACTGCCAATTCACCCGCATTAATAATGCTTCCTGGCTGATCCATTGTAAACGCAAAACGATTCGGAGAACCGACTAAGGATTGATAGTCTGTCTCACCACTGGTATTAAACCAACCCTGAGCAAAGCCAATTCCATTTGCCGTCGTTGCTGTAAAACTTCCTGGCACATTCAGACTGGCATCAGACCCAAAAATAAACCCCGATGGGTTCATCAGAAATAGATTAGAGTTTCCCCCACCGACCTGAATTAACCCATTAATAATCGACGCTTCGTTCCCAGATACTCTACCCAGAATATTGATAATTTGAGGATTCGATAAAAAGTTAGCAACTTGATTCGCATCGAGTCCAAACTGTTGGAAACTATGGAACAAATTCGCGCCATCTCCGGAAAGCGTTCCGCCTGTAATATTAAACTGGTTCCCGTCTGCATTAATTATGGTAGTCGTTCCATCATCAGCCGCCGTTATCGACTCGGCTTGTAGCGGTTCATGCTTCAGAAATACTAATGGTATGAACAAAACAATCCCTAACCAACGGCTGAACTGAATCGGTGTAGACATGACTTTTCCCTGAACTTGAGGTAGAAATGCACTGAACTGGTTTAATGGGTTATATCGGTCAAGAATCCCCCTGTCGGGGGTAGTTAATCGACTTAGAAGAGGTTGTTATTGATAACATATCAACCAAAACTCTCCTTGGTTTCGCTTTAGTGAGGTTGCAGGGTTACTACATTTATGCCTGATTTTGTCGCATTTTTCTCTAGTATAAAGAAATAAATGTCAAGTGTCAGTGAGCTAGAAAAAAATCTAGCTAAAATGAGTTTAACTTACCAAAATAGGGTACAGCTTGATAACTGAACTTTTTATGAGGTTTTATATTATAGAGTATGTCTCAAGGATTTGTGAAATCTTGGGCTCCCTCTTTTCTCGTCCCGGATTGAGTTAGGGCGATACGTCCTATCGGACACGCTAGCGCGATCGCAGATTCAACGCCTGAAAGGGTTCTGCATCTTCATCCAAGGTGATTGTCCCCGGTTGGGCGGGTTGCTGATTGATTTGCAGCGTGAATGTCCCCTGGGGTAACTGTTCCAGATAATACACACCCGCCCCATTCGTAACCGAAAATCGTCGTTGTTCGCCATCGGCGCTAATCGCTTCTACCCTCGCCCCAGCAACGGGATTTCCTTCTGCATCAGTCACCACTCCAGAGAGAGTATAGGACAACACCAAGGAAACCTGTACAGGTGTATAACTTCCCGCCACCACCTCCACCGCATAAGCATCATTCAGGGTTTGCCAATCCAGGGGAAATCCAGACGGATCAAAGTCGAGGCGATAGGTTTCCGGTGGTAAGCGTAGCCGAATTCCATTGGCTTGGACTTGGGGACGAAAGGATTGAATCGGTTGGTTATTCAGAATTAATAATAACTCTGGGTTTTCGGTGTAGATGTCTTCAGTGCTATCTAACTTACCATTATTGTTACGATCAAAAAACGGCTGAATTAATATCCCGCCGCGATCGCGAAACCGATCCGATTGACGATCGCCTGGAGTTACCCCCTCCTGTACATTTAAACTTGCCACCAATTCTAGACTGTAATTCGCCTCATTTGAAGTTAGCGATGCGCCATCATAACGCCCCCGCACCAGCAAACCCGGTATAATCGTCGTTTGTACCTGGGCAATCCAGCCTGAACCCTGAGAACCAATCCCATAACCCAACTGAGTATCCCACAAATAACTCCCATCAGGCGATCGCGCTTTGGATCGATAGCGCCAGCCAATTGTGGCGAAATTATCCCGCTGCTGGAGGTTGCGGGTTTCATAACTCAGCAGTACAGAATAGCCATCACCCAGAAAACGCCGCGACAGATTATAATTCAACTCAGACCGAAACCCCAACTCATTCCCTTGGTGATTCAGTTGTAAAAAGCCTAACCGTTGTGTCGCATTCCAGCGCCAGCGATTTTGGTCATCAATTGTCACCCGGGCAAAGGTAAAAAAACCACGACGACTAAACCCGGTTTGCATCCCTACCGCCGTACCCTCGCGACTATTATAGGTTCCCAAAACCGTCAAACGCGGAAAGACACGCCAATTCAGGTTCAGCCGTTGGGACAAGCGATCGCGATTAAACTGTAAACTAATCGTAGAGGTTGGTTCATAACGCAAATTCGCATTAATATCCCAATCCCCTTCTTGATCGGGGCTTAACACCGACGCCGCCACTTCCAAGGGTATCCCATTAGGGCGAAAAAATACATCCGCCAATCCCCTTGCTGCTTGGTCATAAATCCCACCCACACCCACTGTCAACGCTTCCGATATCCCCCACCGTTGGGCAATTCCCCCCTGAAAATTCTGCCATTCTCCAATAAAATTCTGATTTTGAACTCCAGAGGGTTGATGAGACAAACCTGCTGAAACAATTGTCGCCGCAGCCCCATCGGGAATTTGTCCAGGAACCGTCGAAAACGTCGCCTCTCGCACCTCCGGTTGAGCTGAAAGGCGTCCTTGGGGATATAATAAAATGCGATAATTCCCCAACCTTTGACCCCCAATCGGTACATCCTCAAACCGATAAACCCCCGACGAATCCACCAACACCTCAGCCAAAACGCGATCGCTAAATCCTTGCGTCAGCCTTACCAACGTCCCCGGTTCCGCTTCACCCACAATCGTCTGTCCCACCTGCGACGCCTGTAACCGTTGTCCTGGACTAAATCCACCCCCACCAAATGTCACGGGAGGTGTAAACCCTTGTCGCTGAATCGTCGTGACTCCCCAATAATTCCCACTCCCCTGACTCCGCCAAAACGTCGGTTGAGAACCCACCACATAATCCGCCCCATCGGTTTGTCGCAAATATTGGGCTTCTGTGAGACTCCAACTCGGCGAGTCTAACAAATCCGGTTGATTCACCCGAACATACCAACTCCCCGATAACAACGTCCCCACCGCCGCCAATTCCCCCCGATAACTCAGAGACGAAGCCTCACCCAAACCCGACGCTGACTCTGATCCAGTCGCCGTAATCCGTTCCTCAATCGCCGTTAGCGTCAAATCGTTTGGCGTAATTCGAGGTAAACCGTCCAGTTGAACAGGGGGTTCTGTCGCCGTAATCCCCCCAGTTTTCTGTCCCAACCAAGGCGGATTCAGCAGAATCGCATACTCATTAATATCGAATTCTGCGGGAACACCAAGTAACCTTTCCACCTCTTCAATCGACAACACCAACCCCAACTCCGGGTCATTCTGTAACTCCTGGGGATTGAGGCGAGTAATCAATCCAGGCGATCGCACTTCCAACTGTCCATCTGCTAGAGGTGTCACCTCCAGGTTCAACGCCTGAACCACCGCATCATAAGGAATCAGCCAATTCTCAAACCCAACCGCTTGGCTACCATCTTCCTGTCCCCGCACCAAGACACTAAAAATCACCGGACGTCCCCCAACATTCACCCCCACCGGAAACACCGTAAAGTTATCAGAATTTTCGCTAACTGAAGACTCCGCTTGACTAACTAAATGCTCATGAAGATTAGAATAGCTTTGAGAACCAGCATTAGCCGCCATTCCCACAACCCAACCAACAATTATCGCGATTTGCCACCAAACAGAATCCACCACGTAGGGGCGCACCGACGTGCACCCAGAAAACCTACAATATCTAATCCGCTATTTTAGCTATCTCACGCCAGTCAAAATTTACCGACTTTCTTCCTGTAGGTTATCAATGACGGCTGACGATAACTAAAACTTTTATCCCCACCCAACTTCAATCAGATTTCTGTTAATTTACAGAACTTAACCGAACCTCTGCGTACCTCTGCGCTTTCCCTCTGCGACCCTCTGCGTTAAAAACGAACCCCTCGACACCACCAATCCAACCGACAGAATCAACCAGCTAATCGCCCCTTATTTACGGCACAGGAATCACCAAATCAACACTAAACGGCTGTGTACGCCGTTCATCGTCTTCCGCCCAAATCAACTCACCCATAAGCTGATATTGACCCGCCGCTAATTGTCCTTCATTAGGATAATTTAAGAGAAACTGACGCTCACTCTCAGCCACAATTCCCGTCGGTTTCAAACTCCCTGTATCTATAACCGTATCTCCCTGCTTTAACGTCCAACTCACCGCTGCTCTAGCCGATGCCATTCCGGTATTTTCAACCAAGACTTGAATCTGTCCTAGTTCTGAATTCCAACTCGCATTCTCTACTGTCAAATTTGGCGATAACTCTCCCTGACGCACATAAACTGTTGTACCAATTCGGGCGGTTAACGCGACAGAATTGCCACCACTATCCGTCGTTTCCTGAAGCGTTTCCGTAAACACAACCGCTCGATATTCCCCGTCTGGCAAACTAGGTGGAAAGCGAGTAATTAAACGGATGCGTCGCTGCACTCCCGGTGGTACAGTTAATTCCCTGGGTGAAAATTGCAGGTAAGGCGTTAAATCGTTAGGGCTAGACTCCAAGCTTTGAAACCCATTATCGCCATAAGTAAAGGGTTCAGCATAAACTCGTCCCCGAAAGGGTTGATTACTGGTATTGGTAACATTAATAATCGCTTGAGTTTGACCGCGATTGGCTTGGGCTTCAATCACTAAGGGTGAAACACTCATCTGGGCTTGCGCTGCACCTGCACAGAGTAAAGCGGTAGATAATGCCCAGCGACTGATGCGAGTAACGGTTGGCAAGACGGAATTAAAAGCTAAAGTCATAGCTGTATGATGTATCAAATGAGGTAATTTCCCACCCAAATCAAAAAGGTAGATCTCGGAGGTAGGAGGTAGGGGCGAGTCGCCCGACTAACGTAAAGGGGAAAACCGATTAATGAACTCGACTCGCCCGACTAACGTAAAGGGGAAAACCGATTAATGAACGACTCGCCCTGCTAACGTAAACGGGACAACTAATTAACTTGACTTGCCCTGTTTGAGATTCTGCCCAACTAACCTTGATTTAATCATAGTTGGGGTCTTCTGGCGTAATTTGATCAGGGCTAAGGTTCCCTTAGGGACTTGCGGCTTAATAATATACCAATCAAGCTTGGCTGAGTTGATGAATACAGCTTTCCTCACTGGTACTTTATTTTTACGCAGCTCCCTTACTACGAACCTACTGCACAATTGTTAAGGTGACCGCATATTGATAAATTCCTGCTTTTAAAGGTCCCGGTCCATAAACCTCCAGATCCACTTCCACTGTTTGTCTAAGTGGTGCATTGGAAGTAGGGAAAATCGGCATTGGAGGACTAGGATTACCAGTGCCAGAATATTGGGTGTTTGCTCCTGGAACTGTTGCCCACGCTTCTAAACCAGCCTGTGAACCTGGAGGCGGAAAGGTAGGAGGAACATTTGGATCGGTGGGAGTAAAAGAAACAAAACGAGCATCAGTAATTTGAAGATCTGCTTGTGTATTACAGGAAACATCAACCGTACCTGATACTCCTCCCGGCGCCATAGAAGTAATCACATCAGGTGGAGGGTTTCCAGGACCACCGCCAGAGTACACTAATACACCTGGAACCGGAGTCGCAAAACTACAACTCTCCCCAATATTTCCTTCAAATGGAACATCGACAGATTGCGCCAAAACGTTCGGACTAAACGCCATCGCACCCGCCAAAGCCAGTCCAGAAGCTAAAACTAAACGACCAATCATGAGAAACCTCCTAAAGGTATATGCACATAAAAACCAATTATCGATAAGCGAATTAAGGGATAACCGTCAGCGTCACGGCATAGTTGTACGTTCCAGCCGGAAAGGGTACAGGTCTTTCCACACGCATATCGACTTCTAAATCACTCATTCCCACCGGAAGATTCATTGTAACCTCTGCCGTATCCGCCGTAACCTGTTGTGTACCAACCGTAACAAAGGTGATATAAGTTGTCCCATCTGGATCAGGTGTTGACCCAGAGATGAGGCGAGGCGGTGAAACAGTTAGCGTAGCAGGGGTGTTAGACTGTAACGTTACGGTGGCTGGGTTGACGGATTCTATAACATTAGGCAGTTGAATTGAACCACCGCTAGCCGTTGTTTCCACCGTACCTAGGACAACCTGGTCAAAGGTTACCTCAATGGGAACACTAGCCGTAAATGGAATATCAACGGATTGAGCCAGCGCTTCAGAACTCAACCCCATAGCACTGGCTAGGGTTAACGTTGATGCAACGGCATAAAAACGAAACATTTAACGCTCCTCTAGGGTAAGCTGTTCGGCATTTAAACCTTAATATCAATAACGGCGAAAGCCTTGTAGTGCGTTTAGCGAAGCCATGCCGCAGGCTTTGCATCTTGCTCGCTACTAATACCCAATTTAAATGCATGACAGCTTAGCTGTTTCAAGTCTATCCTAAGTTTTGTTAGGAGAAAGACATAATTTATCCTTTCACCAATAATTCGTCAATTTATTTTAAATTTCGTAATCTTCCCCAATCCGGAGATTGAGGAAAGGGCGACCCGATCATCTGTAGGGGCGGGTTTTACTACTATCTTTTCAGTTGCACCTCGATGTGACTAAACCCGCCCTGTTTCTAGGGTCGGCACATTTTCCCATGATAAAAGTGTACCAGAAAAAGGAGCGATCGCACTCCATACCAAAAAAATCTGTGACTGTTTTTAAGTATCGCTAAACCATCTGTTCCATGCGGCGAAAATCTAGTTCGACTTCTGCCCACAACGAACGATTATGGGGGTCAGTCTTCAGCGCTTTCTTCAAATAAATTCGGGCTTTATCCAACTGCCCAGCCTTCACCAAATACCGTCCCCAACATTGATAGGTAATTGCTTGCCACTGTCGCACCTCTGGATCTTGGGGAATCCGTTGCGCTAACCCCTCCACCAGCGCGATCGCCCGGGCAAATCGTTGTTCTTTGAGTAATTGCTGTAAACGCTCATAGAATGTCCATTTGAGCTGATATTCAATCTCTGATAGAGGAGGAATGGAGGGAGGTTGGGCTGGCGGCTGCTTGGTCACCGTAACCGTCTGGGAATCCTCCGCCGAGTGAGTTGTCCCAGACGGTTTAATCGCATTCAGCAGCAGCTTATACGCCTGTGTCAACTCAATAAACTTAGTTTGAGCCAGCCCGTCACCGACATTGACATCCGGATGACACTGGCGTGCTAAACGCCGATACGATGCCTTAATCTGCGATCGAGAGGCGCCATCGCTTAAACCTAACAATCGATAACAATCCGCCAGATTCATTTCTAGGACAAGCACTGATAGAGGTAGAGGCAGTATTGTAGAACTGCCTCACCGATTCGTCTATCTTAGCCTGCTCTGTCTTCAATCACCCGGTCAATCAGTCCGTACTCCTTCGCCTCTTGCGCGGACATGAAAAAGTCGCGATCGATATCTTTTTCAATCTTCTCAACCGTTTGACCCGTCTTGTCTGCGTAGATTTGGTTGAGTTGACGCCGGATTCGCAAAATCTCCCTGGCTTCAATCTCAATATCCGTCGCTTGTCCCCGCACACCCCCAGAGGGTTGGTGAATCATAATCCGCGAGTGGGGTAACGCCAACCGTTTCCCCTGCTTACCGGCTGTCAGCAGGAAAGATCCCATCGACGCCGCTAAACCGACACAGATAGTCACCACATCCGACTTAATATGCTGCATGGTGTCATAAATCGCCATACCTGCGGTAACTGAACCACCAGGAGAATTGATGTACAGATAAATATCTTTGTTGTTGTCTTCAGAATCCAGGTAAAGCATCACCGCGATGATCTGGTTAGTAATCTCATCATCGACTTCTTTACCCAGAAAAATAATCCGTTCTCGGTAGAGACGATTGTAGATGTCAATCCAATCGCTGTAAGGAGAACCAGGAAGTTGATAAGGAACCTTGGGAACGCCAATAGGCATAATTTACTCCGAATTCTAGAAAACGCTTTGAATGGTCTGTAGGGGCGGGTTTCACAACTATCGTTTCTTCTGTTCACCTAGATTGGACTAAACCCGCCCTGATCAAATTGTAGAGACGTGCCATAGCGCGTCTTTATTTGTAGTTGGCAAGGGTTTAGACATGAGACTAGATAGTTTACCGAAGCTGAACCCCAACAACTGACCTTTGAGTATCAAATGTAAGCACTAAGACGCACTGGCGGCGATAGCAGCCGGAACCTCATCGCTCTCTAACACCCGATCAATCAAGCCATACTCTTTTGCCTCATAAGGCGTCATGTACAACATCCGCTCCATATCCTTGGTAATCTTTTCGGCAGATTGACCCGTATTTTTTGCCAAAATCCCCATCATGGTGATCTTATTAGCTAGCACTTCCTTCGCCCGAATTTGAATATCCGTGGCTTGACCCCTTGCATAACTCTTGGGTTGGTGCAGCACAATTGAGGCATTGGGTAAGCTTGCCCGACAGCCTTTTGTACCCGCTGACAGCAGCATCGCCGCCATCCCCATTGCCGAACCAATACAAATGGTATGGATGGGGGGTTGAATGTAATTCATCGTGTCACAGATGGCAAAGGCTTCGGTTTCAAAGCCAATCGGTTCACCATCGTAACGGGAGGTTCCTGTGGAATTAATGTAGATTTTAATTGGCTTGTCGGGATTGTCGTACTGCAAATACAAAAGTTCTGCCACAATCAATTCAGTGACCTGTGGCACCAAGGGTAAACCTAGATAGACAATCCGCTCATTGAGGAGCAGTGAAGGTAAATCGGGTGGCGGGGTGCGGTAGTTTTGCCGACCATAGTAAGTTGATTGAACTGCCTGAATCGGTTGTTTCATGTTTTCCGTGTACACGACTGCATATTTGTAGAGTTAGGCATAACGTAGACCGCGTAGGTCTTAGGCTGGTCAGGTATGGACAATTTCGGTACCCCCGGCTTAAGCCGTGGGGTTCCTGACTGGGGAATGCAATAATGGCGCTATCTTTAAAACATAGTAGCGTGCTTGTGAAGTTGGCTGGGGGGGGTTCTTTCGATTGATGGCGATTTGGGGTGTATCCTAAACAACCTCAGTCCTTCATTAGTACATAAGTATTGCACCAAGGTTACTATAGTTACATTTTCTTACTGGCTTAGGAGTTATTAGACATGAAAGTTGGTTTACACCCTGCCCTCAGCGATACCAATCTTGATGCCAATCAACCCAGTTCCCAGCGTCAGTTATCGATCGCGATTCGGGCAATTACCCAATCGGAGGATCAGTCGCTACCGTTGAATTTATGCTTAATTCTCGATCACAGTGGGTCAATGCATGGGCGTCCACTGGAAACGGTGAAAAAAGCGGCGATGCAACTGATTGAACGACTCAAGGAGGGCGATCGCATCTGTGTGATTGCCTTTGATCATCGTGCCAAAGTGTTGGTTCCCAATCAAGCGATCGATAATCTGAACACGATTAAATCCCAAATCCGCCAACTGTCTGCCGATGGGGGAACGGCGATTGATGAGGGGTTGAAACTGGGGATTGCAGAAGTAGCTAAGGGAAAAGCTGACGCCGTGTCTCAGGTGTTTCTGCTGACAGATGGCGAAAATGAACATGGAGACAATGAGCGCTGCTTAACATTAGCCCAATTCGCGGTTGAGCATAAGCTGACGATCAATACCCTGGGATTTGGGGCAAGTTGGAACCAAGATGTTCTGGAAAAAATTGCCGATTCGGGGAGTGGTACGCTTTCTTATATTGAACAGCCAGAGCAAGCGGTGCAGGAGTTTGGACGCTTGTTTAACCGTATCCAAGCCGTTGGCTTGACCAATGCTTACTTATTATGTGAATTAATGGATGGTGTGCGGTTTGCCGAATTCAAACCCATTGCCCAAGTCGCCCCGGATGCGATTGAACTCCCCCTGCAACCCCAAGGCGATCAATTTGTTGTCCGTTTGGGTGATTTGATGACGGATGCCGAACGGGTGATTCTGGCAAATCTGTACATGGGACAACTGTCTCCAGGGTATCAGGCGATCGCGAAGCTGCAAGTAGTTTATGATGACCCGGCTACGGGGGAAGAGGGGTTAAAGTCGGAACAAGTTCCCGTCGAGATTAACGTTCAGAGTACCTATCAACCGTCTCCCAATACCAAAGTCCAACAATCGATTCTGGCATTAGCCAAATACAGGCAAACCCAAATAGCCGAAGCCAAACTGCAAACAGGCGATCGCTCTGGCGCTGCCACAATGTTACAAACGGCGGCTAATACGGCGATCCAAATGGGAGACCAAAGTGCCGCCACTGTCCTGCAAACTAACGCGACTCGTTTACAATCTGGGGAAGAACTCTCAGACGCCGATCGCAAGAAAACTCGGATTGTGTCCAAGACAATCTTGCAGGAGTGAGCCTGTAGCAGGAGAGGGGAGATGGGGGAGATGGGGCAAATTGTGTAGGGGCGGGTTTCACTACTATCTTGTCGGTTACACCCAGATGTAAATAAACCCGCCCCGACTTGACGAATGACCAAAACTTCACAATTTTTAATATAAATTTTCATCATATCAGTTTAACCTAAGCCTTTGGGACAGTTTTGATACGTTTTGGACGTAAAAATACACAAGTCGTAAACCTTAGGGATAGAAAATTTAACATGAGTACCAATCTAGCCACCCAGTTACGTGAGGGAACCAAAAAAGCCCACACAATGGCAGAAAACGTGGGATTTGTCAAATGTTTTTTGAAAGGCGTCGTCGAAAAAACCTCCTACCGGAAACTCGTTACCAATCTCTACTTCGTCTATAGTGCGATGGAAGAAGAAATGGAGCGCCATCGCCAACATCCGATTCTCTCAAAACTCTACTTTCCCCAACTCAATCGCCAGAAAAGTCTAGAGCAAGACTTGTACTATTACTACGGTGCCAACTGGCGCGAACAAGTAGCACCTTCAGCTGCTGGGAAAGACTACGTGCAGCGAATTCGCGACCTGTCCGCCTCTGAACCCGAACTATTAGTCGCCCATTGCTACACACGCTATCTAGGCGATTTATCCGGGGGACAAATCCTGAAAAAGATTGCTCAACGGGCGATGAATTTATCCGAGGGTGAAGGTACAGCGTTTTACGAGTTTAACGACATTCCTGACGAAAAGGCATTCAAAGCTGAGTATCGCCAAGCCTTGGATGAACTCCCCATTGATGACGCAACCGCCGAACGGATTGTTGATGAGGCAAATGCGGCATTTGGCATGAATATGAATCTGTTCAATGAATTAGAGGGAAATCTGATTAAAGCGATTGGTCAGATGCTCTTCAACACACTAACCCGTCGTCGGAGTGGTGGTAGCACAGAACTGGCTACAGCGGAATAAACCCTGGTTAAAAACCTTGTAGAGACGTTGCATGCAACGTCTCTACAATCTGGAAAAAAAGGATTTTATATACCGAATTTGGTATTATAACAATCCTATTTAGGTTCGTGCTTCTTAATAAATCTTTACAAAATAAGCCAAAATTAATCCAGCAAAGTGGTTGCCAACGTTAGCTGATTGCAATATTATTCAACATAGTGTAACAACGTCATACGCCAGTATGACAGAAACTGGATTTCAGAGCCTGAGACAAGGTGGCCGGACCTTGGCAGTCTGTGACTTCAGTTCTATTTTGTGATCACGAGCAAGTCCCTTACACCGATATCCTGCCAAAAGCCACCTTAGTTGCACAAGTATTATCGAGTAGAACAAAGTCCCTGACTGGCTTCTACTATCCAGGAGAAGCGGGTTATAGAAACCTGGCTTGTCGGTACTCGGTTGAAAATGACTAGAGTTTGCTGTGGCTGGGATAGGGGATTTTCTAATGTCAAGAGAAAATATACTTAATTAATTGTCAAAAAATTTTTGAGCGGATAATGCAACAAATGTTTACTAAAAAACAACTAAATTTACAAAATAAAGTTTTAAGCTTAACCCTCTTAAGTATGGTGAATTCAAAATTTATAATCAGACCTTCGGGAAGCGTGTATTATAAGTTTTTCCAGAGCTTCGCGAATGAATTACGAATTTTTTCGAGAAAGATTTTTAATCTCTCGCCAAAGATTAATTAAAGTTATAGAGAATATGATTTTATATTAAATTCACATAAATCTATAAGCAACAAGGTTTAACGATTGAGACTGAAAAGCTTATCAGAAAAGGGATACAGGAAATAAATATGTCAATTTAGTATCCATTAAATTGTTTTTTTTTGGTAAAGATCCCCAGAAGGACTAGATAGAAACGCAAAACTAATGCCATTATTAATTAAGAGGAGAGTATTGAATGGTCGCGAAATTAGAAAAAATTAAGGGTGCATTAACAGTGCGTAACAAAGCGCAAAGTTTATTAACATTATGATTTCGCGATCGCTAGCGGAGTTTTACCTTTTGTCAACTTAATCATGTTTTGGAGTTATAACCTATGTCTAAACTAATGAACCGTACCTCAACTGCCACTGTAGACGCTAAAATTGCCACATCTGCGAACTCCAGTTGGTGCGGTGGTGGTGGCAACATTCCCGATGGAGTGGCTAGTTTTCAAGATGAGATTGTGGTGACTGAAAATATCGCAATTAGCAACGTCACCGTCACGCTGAAGAATTTAGAACATACTTGGGTAGGCGACTTGATTGCCCAGTTGCGTCATGTCGAAACCGGGATTGTGGTTGACTTGTTCCGGCGTCCCGGACAACCACAATTTTCGTCTAGTGGCTATAGCAACGACTTGAATGGGGATTACAGCTTTAACGATAGCTTTTCCCATAGCTTTGACTCAGTAGCGGCGTCTCATGGGGTGATTCCCAGTGGTAACTATTGTGCAACTCAGGCTTTGTCCGTGTTTGAAGGACGCTCATCTGCTGGTACTTGGCAATTGATTATTAATGATTGCTCTGCGGGTGACTCAGGTTCTCTAGAGTCTTGGACTCTAAATTTAGAATAAATACAACTCTTGTCACAGATAGGGTCAAAGATAGCGGGTTTTTCTGGGGGACTGGTCCCCCAGACCCTCTGTGCAGCGCTTCGCTTGAATATATCTCATCAAATGGTCTTGGAGACCGCTTCTAAAAACCTAGACAAACCTACCCATCAGTAATTCTGCCTTGGTATAAGTCCACGGTGTAACTTTTGGTCGATAACCGTTAACGCTTGCGCTTGGCTGATACCCGGCATTGTTGCTCGATATCAGCCAAAACCTTCGGTTCCCAGTTAGAGACACGCTCCGTAATCGTGTCTACGATTGACTACAGGGCATCGACCAATAAAATTATTAAATTGATATAGAGCGCTCCATACGTGCTTTCTCGGATTCACTCCGAGATAGGCGGACACAGAGCGC
>NZ_JAVJQP010000201.1:0-34804 GCF_040218875.1 Coleofasciculus sp. D1-CHI-01 | reverse complement strand
GTTTAACTCAGAAGCTGGGGTAGGAAGTCCTTTGCAGTATGTGATAGTAGCCATTGATTCGACCTCTCAATGTTCGTCTTATTTTATATCACCTCAGTCAACTCTCTCCGGATAGAACCTTACCAATAAATGGGCAACAATAGGTAGATGTGTCAAGGGTTTTGGTTACAGTTACTCACCCCTATGACTAGACTGACGTTCTAGAGACGCGCCATGGCAGGTCTCTACACTCAAAACTCGTCTTGTGTCAAAATTAACCTTAAGAAATTCTTTGGTGCGTCCCCTATGTTGGTGCAAACGTCTGCTGCTGTTATCCCGTTCCTGGGATCGGAAATTCAGGCATCCTACAAAGCGTCACGAGTGGTTATTTTGCCAATTCCCTACGAGGCAACCACAACCTATCGTAAAGGTACAGAAAATGGACCTGATGCGCTCTTGGAGGCGTCAATCCAGCTCGAATACTACGATGATGAGTTGGAACGGGAGATTTGTAAAGACGCTAGGATTTATACTCACGGCGCGATCGCAGATACCAAAGGCGGACAACGGATTTCTGCCCAAACCATGCTGAGAGAGACTCGCGACACCATATCTGGGCTTATCGATGATAGTAAATTTGTAATTGCGATCGGGGGTGAACATAGCATTACCACGGGAATTGTAGACGCCTACCGCCAAAGGAGTAGCGAACCCTTTACCGTAGTGCAAATAGACGCCCACGGAGATTTACGCCACGAATACGAAGGCTCAATTTATAACCACGCCTGTGTGATGCGTCGGATAGTGGATATGGGATTACCAACATTACCCGTCGCCATTCGGAGTCTTTGTCAAGAAGAAGCCGACTTAATTAAACAAAAATCTATCCCCGTAATTTGGGCGCGACACATTGCCCAAAATCCCCACTGGATAGACGACGCGATCGCGACTATCCCAACAGAGCGAGTATTTATTACCATTGACTTAGATGGCATTGATCCGGCTTTAATGCCAGGGGTTGGCACTCCTGAACCGGGTGGGCTGAATTGGTATGCACTCCTAACCTTTTTGCGACGATTGTTTGAAACCCATCAGGTCATCGGTTGCGATGTAATGGAGTTAGCTCCCGTGGTTGATTCAGTGGTCTCCCAATTTAGTGCCGCTAAACTGGTTTACAAACTCATCGGCTATCAAACTCTGGCACAAAGGTAGTAGCGATGGCTGAAATTCACTGCCTGATCCAGGATGATCGGCAAAGGGGAACGGGAAAAAGGAAAGTACGAACACATTGTCAAACACACACCGTAACACGATATGAGTCTGAAGGAAAAACACAGCACACCCATTGGCAGTTATGCTCCAGATTTTGAGCTTTTAGGCACTGATAAGGATGTTCATCACCTATCCCGGTATCTGGAAAAGTGGCGAGGAGTGGTGGTAATTTTCTTGAGTAATAACTGTCCTGACTCTGCCGCTTATGTAGACAGACTCAAACAACTGCAAACCCGATTTAGGGAACAGGGATTTATCCTGATTGGCATTAACTCCAACGATGCTAACCAATCTCCCGAAGATAGTTTTAGTCAGATGCAGCAGTTTGCCAGTAGTAGAGGGTTGAATTTTCCTTACCTGTGGGACCCAACTCAGGACGTGGCACAAGGATTTGGCGCTTCAAAAACCCCAGAAGCCTTTGTTATTGATGGACAGGGAGTCTTGCGCTACAGGGGTCAAATTGACGATAATAGCCAACATCCCGAAGCCGTCAACGAAGCTTACGTCAAGAATGCGATCGCCGCGTTACTGGCTGGGGAAACCATCTCACCCCAATCAACTCCCACCTTGGGTAGTCCGCTAGTATGGCGTCGCTAGTGATCGCAGAGAGCCAGAGCAGCGGAGGAGCTAGGGAGAATCAGTATTTGAAGCCACCTGACACCAGCAATAGTTAACTGGAACTCGTGAATACCATAAGAATTTGTATTTTAGTCTGTCAGAATTATCGGTAGACTGTTATCGTATGGGCAAGGCAATAGTCAAGAAAGAAAGAGTCGTAGCATGGGGATGAAATACCGACGGGTTTTACTAAAAGTGAGCGGTGAAGCCTTGATGGGCAAACTGAGCTACGGCATTGATCCAGGAGTCGTTCAGGACATCGCTGCTGAAATAGCCGAAGTCGTGGCAAGTGGCATCCAAATGGCAATCGTTGTCGGTGGTGGCAACATTTTTCGCGGTTTAAAAGCGGCTGCTGGCGGAATGGATCGGGCAACGGGTGATTATATTGGTATGATTGCCACAGTCATGAATGCCATGACTCTACAAGATGCCTTAGAGCAAATGGGAATACCTACCCGTGTGCAAACCGCGATCGCGATGCAAGAAGTGGCAGAACCCTATATCCGTCGCCGTGCCATTCGTCACCTGGAAAAAGGGCGAGTGGTAATTTTTGGCGCAGGTTCGGGGAATCCCTTTTTCACCACGGACACGACAGCAGCTTTGCGAGCCGCCGAAATTGATGCGGAGGTGATCTTTAAAGCCACGAAAGTCGATGGGATTTATGATTGTGATCCCCAGCTAAATCCCCAGGCTCGCCGCTATAATACGCTGTCCTATAATTATGTCCTAGCTCAGGATCTGCGGGTGATGGATAGTACCGCGATCGCCTTGTGTAAGGAAAATGATATCCCAATTATGGTATTTGATTTGACAGGGCGGGGGAATATCCGCCGTGCTGTTCAAGGAGAATCTGTCGGAACAATTGTGGGAGGTTTTTGTGAAGTTAGCTGACGCTGAAAGCCAAATGAAGAAAGCCGTTGAAGCAACGCAACGGGGTTTCAATACCATTCGTACCGGTCGGGCGAATGCCAGTCTGTTGGATCGAGTAATGGTGGAATACTATGGTAGTCCCACCCCGCTGAAGTCTCTGGCAAGCATTAATACGCCAGATGCTACCACGATTACGATTCAACCCTATGACAAGAGTACGCTGACTCTGATTGAAAAATCGATTTCTTTATCGGATATTGGCTTAACCCCCAATAATGACGGTCAAGTCGTGCGACTGAATATTCCTCCCTTAACGAGTGAACGCCGCCAAGAATTTGTGAAGATGGCGGGTAAGTTAGCTGAGGAAGGGAAAGTTTCTATCCGTAATATCCGCCGTGATGCAGTTGACTCGGTTCGTAAACAGGAGAAAAATAGCGAAGTTTCTGAAGATGAAGCCCGTGATCTGCAAGACCAGATTCAGCAATTGACGGACAAGTACACGGCTAAAATTGATGACTTGTTAGCGGCTAAAGAGAAGGACATTACCACGGTTTAGAAGATTGCCGCCACATCCCATTGGGGTAAAGTTGCAGCAGTAGTGCGGGCATCTTGCCCGCTGCCGCAGTCTGATGGGGAAGATGAGGGAGATAGGGAAGGAAAGGACAAATGACGAATGACAAATGACGAATGACCAATGACCAATGACCAATGACCAATTCCTCAGTTTCTTGGTAAACTATGTCAGGGGTTCAAACTTAAACTATTACAGTAATACCTCCTAAGTGCACTCATGAGTTTCTCAATCCATAAAGCCTAATGTTTGACTGCATTATCGTTGGGGCAGGTCCTGCAGGGGGAACCGCTGCCTACCACCTCGCCAAGCGAGGGCGATCGGTACTGATTCTAGAAAAAGACTCGTTACCCCGATATAAGCCCTGTAGTGGTGGTGTGTCTCCAAGCGTGCAACAGTGGTTTGATTTTGATCTGGCTCCTGCGATCGCACTCAATGTCAGCCGAGTTCGCTACACCTGGCAAATGGATGATCCGGTGGAGGTCAATCTCAAAAAACAAAAACCCGTCTGGATGGTACAACGGGATGTTTTTGACCAGTATTTGATTGAACAGGCAAAAGAGCAAGGCGCTCAACTGCAAGACCAAACCACTGTAACAGGTATTGAATTTAAAGGCGATCGCTGGCAGGTTAACACAACCCGTGAACCTCTAGAAGCCCGGTATCTAATTGCGGCGGATGGTGCTAATGGTTCCATGGCAAAATGGTTAGGCTTTAAAGATCGTCCCCAACGGATGGCGGTGACGCTAGAAGCCCCCAATCCCGCCCCCACCAGCAGTGACCCCACCATCCATTTTGACTTTGGGCAAGTGAAAAATGGCTACATCTGGAATTTTCCCAAAACCGATAGCTATTCGGTTAGTGTGGGGACGTTTAAGGGGAATGACAAGCAGGATTTACAAAAGATAGGCACGAAGTATATTCAGCAACTCAATGTTGATCCCAAACTCTGTCAAGTTCACAGTCATCCAATGTGTTTGTGGGATGGGAACCAAAAGTTACACGGGCAAAACGCGCTATTAGTTGGTGATACCGCTTGTTTGGCTGATCCGTTTACGGCTGAAGGTATTCGTCCTTCTATCTATAGTGGTGTCAAAGCAGCAGAGGCAATTGATGCGGCTTTAGGCGGTCAAACCAACGCACTAACCCAGTATACCCAGGTGATTCAGGACGAATGGGGTAACGAGATGGTTTGGGCGAAACGTTTAGCTGGTGCCTTCTATGGTTTTCCAAAAATTGGCTATAAGGTAGGCGTGAAGCGACCTTCAGCGACTCTGATTATGCTGCAAATTTTATGCGGGGAATTGAAGTATTCAGAGGTGGCAGGTTTTGCTCTTAAACGTTTGAGTGGCGGATTCTTCTCACGATAGAGTATTTGTCATTTGTCATTCGTCATTTGTGGAAATATACCGTAGTAGGGTGGGTTGAGCGAAGTCGAAACCCACCAAAATTAAAAATCTCACGGATCACTTGACCGTGAGATTTCGTTACCTCGAAAAAGTTTTATGAGAAAAGTCCGGCTAAGTTATGCAAATCTCTATCTTGAGAGGCTGCATATCTTAGGAAGTGAAGCGTTAGCTTAGAGAAGCGCGACTGCGATCATAGCTAGTCCGGAAACCAGAATTGGGTTTGCCTTGAATCGAATCCCAGTGGCTGATGTTATCAACATCTAAACCGACTTCGTTAGCTGCTCGATTGAGCATCGATTGTTGCCTGTTCTTGACGGCGTGGTGATGACGCATCATTAAGGCTCTGGCTTGTTCTTGAGTAGACATTTGTTGATTCTCCGATTGCTTTAGTGAGATTTGATTGAGTTTTTTCTGCTTAGAACTTTAAAACATTGTTTAGCTTAGGGAAGCACGGCTGCGATCATAGCTAGTCCGGAAACCAGAATTGGGTTTGCCTTGAATTAAATCCCAATAGTTGACGTTATCAACATCGAAACCGACTTCATTAGCTGCTCGATTGAGCATCGATTGTTGTCTATTCTTGACGGCGTGATGATGACGCATCATTAAGGCTCTAGCTTGTTCTTGAGTAGACATTTGTGTATCCTCCGATTGCTTTAGTGATATTTCACTGAATTTTTCCTTACAAAATAACTATAACAGGAATTTTCTGTAACAATCACTACAGAATGGCTTTATTTACGAATCTTAATGTTATAGTTTTGAAACATAACCGCCTGAAACAGACAAGTTGTCTGATCACTAAGACAAAGTAAGCTAGATCACAGCCAAGGATGCGAAGATTGGGAAAAAACTCTTCGCTCTATATAAGTAGGGGCTACTGAATAAGTCTTGTGGTGGGGAGAG
This sequence comes from Coleofasciculus sp. D1-CHI-01, assembly GCF_040218875.1. NCBI lineage: Bacteria > Bacillati > Cyanobacteriota > Cyanophyceae > Coleofasciculales > Coleofasciculaceae > Coleofasciculus > Coleofasciculus sp. D1-CHI-01. The sequence continues at coordinate 29,179 of NZ_JAVJQP010000201.1, read as the reverse complement.
GCAATAGGGAACAGGCAATAGGCAACAGTAAAGATTTGATACCTACGCTCAAGGACATAGTTTTGAATTATAATTCCTTATCTCCCCCAGCTATCCCCAGCTTCCCCAGCTCCCCCAGCTTCCCCAGCTTCCCCAGCTCCCCCAGCTTCCCCAGCTCCCCCAGCTTCCCCAGCTCCCCCAGCTCCTCTCCTCTTGTCTACTCCTCTGGAGAAGATGGCTCAGATTCAGGCAGAATACGAACACGGGCAAATTTGAGTCCTGTGATTCCTTGCAATTTTTCCACCGTGCTGGATTCGATATGGGAATCCACCCAACCTTCACGGGCGAGGTAGCGTAAGTATTGTTGATATTCTGTCCACTCCGCTTGGCTGGAATAGACGATAGTCAGCATCCCTGGTTGGGTGATGCGAGTTTGGGTGGTGGCGTCTAGGGCTTTATCAATCCGTTTTTTGACGATTTCGTAGCGGGTGTCACGGGTGCTACTGCGTAAGTCGAAGATTTTTTCCGTTTGTTCGTCGTGGAAAATATCCACCGTGGTTTCCTGCACTAATACCAGATGAGTGACTTGTAAGGGTGTGTTAAAGCGATCGCGCATTTCAAAACACGTCCTCGCACAGTCACAGATAGCCCGTAGCTGTTCGTAGCGCAGACAGTGGAGATGGAATACAGTAAACTGCGAGTTAATCGAAGCCCCCGCGTAGATCATGTGATCAATACCATCAGTGAGTTCGTGATCACAGTAGTGGGGGATAATCTGCTGCATCCGCACTTGCCACCGTTCCCAGGTTTGGCGCAGTTGTTCGTTAATCTCATAAATCATCCGATCATAGCGATCGCGTGCGGTATAGATACATTCATGAGGATTGTTGCAAGCTTGTTTGTAGGCGTTTACTGCGTCAACCGCCGCGTCGCCACAGTCTTGGAAATATTCAAAATAAATTTCCAGATGATTCTTTAAGTACTTAATCGCTGTCACCTCTTCATCCACCGTCACTCCCTTGTCTAACCGTTCAATATAAGCGGACAAATCTAGACGCAATTGTTGCAACAAGGGCAGCGGTTGAGATTGGTTCGCGGCATCCACTATCGCCATTGCCAAATTAAACTGGTTGAGTAAATCGGCTTGGATTGCCCGATTTCGTTCATTCGACGAACCCCGAATATCGGAAATCCCATACATCGGATGAACATCCGTAAATACAATCGGTTCTGGAGAAAGTCCCCAACTGCGGCGTTCCGCTTCTTCCAGAAACCGCCATTCTACGGCGGGATGGATATGATTAAATTGACTTTGAGCCGCTTGACGCAGGGCGGCGGTTAAGGCGGGGATTAAGGCGCAAGCATGGTTGATATCTAAAGAATCGAAATGATCCGCCAGATCACTGGTTAACCCAACCATTCCCATTAAGTTTTGGCTGGGGGTTTCGGCGTCAGCCGCCGAAACCGATAGAGGAATCAGCAAGAGGGAACGAGTACCTTGGTTGAATAAGGCTTGCTCACATTCCGTTTGACAATGACTCTCTAAATTGGCGACAATCCAAACTTGATTCGCTTGGGCGGCGGCTTGGAAATGGGAACCTTGTAGAGAATCCCAGGTATAGACTTGGGTTTGAATCAGTTGATCATTTTCACTGGTAAACAGTTTCACTTCTTGGCGCTTCACCCGCAACAGCAGAATCTGATCAGCGCGAAACAGCGATCGCATTTTTTGATCGAACAGGCGAAATTTCTCGGAACGCAAGAGAGAGTCGCGTTCAACCAGTAGGCTAATCAGTTGTCGAATTGTTTCTTGGTGGGTAACATCTAATCCTTCCCACAAAAGCTGACCACTAACCCGATAATTCTCTAGATTTAAACGTTGTTCCCAGATAGGATTAAGGATAATTTGTCGAATCGGTTGTTGGCAGAAATCGATATCCGAAAATTCATCAAGTTCTGGATTAATCCGTTCAACCGTTAAATGTTCTGAACGCAGCCAAAATTGCACACAATGGGAGTCAGAATCGGGGGGATTATCGAGAGTCGCGATAACAGGTTCATCTAAAAAGCGCCATTGGCTATGATTAATTTTATATACATCTCGTAATATTAGTGCCAGTAAATGACGCCGATATAACTGTTCGAGGGTTTTAGCATCAACGTTTATAAATAAATCAAATAGGTAAATACCCTGGTGTTGTAAGTTCCCCGTGGGAGCATCAATCCCGATTAAGCGGCAAAAAGCATGATTGGCATAATACAGAGCGAAGTTCCCCGGCTCAACCCACGCCATCAACAGTTTGCTATGGTGCTGAAAACGAGCCAACCAATCATGATTTCCCGAATTCGCCTGATTTGTCATCGTTATGCGATCGCTAAATGTTGATTCATCCGTTACGGGTTGAGAATAGGAATTAGAGTTAGACATCGCAGGCGGGTTAACCTCCGGGGAATTGTCGGGAATGGAGTGTCGGTTTTTATGCCACATCAGGGTAAAAGGGTGATGAAACCATAAGCCGTCTTTCCATTTGATCACAGAATTTAAAACTTGACAAGTGAAGCGAAATATAGTCTTAAAATTTTGCAAAAATTTTCTCATAAATAACTTGTCATGAGTCACGCTTAAACTAAACCCCAACGAAACCCCATCGTAGGGTGGGTTAGGCGGTATTTAATTAAGCCAATAACCCTTACATTTGATATCCGCCGTAACCCACCAATCATAAAGCAAGTGCCACGCAAGTAGGGTGGGTTAGGCGGTATTTAATTGAGAAAATAACCATTAAATTTGATATCCGTCGTAACCCACCAAAGTGGAATAAATATTACGATTTAATCGGGCGCACGTCAGACGTAGGGTGAGTTAGGCGGTATTTAATTGAGGAAATAATCATTAAATTTAATATCCGCCGTAACCCACCAAAATGGAATAAATATTACGATTTAATCGGGCGCACGTCGGTCATTAGTGTCAACTTAAGGTAGAAAACCAATGCTGGCAAGGTTTTAAACCGTGTCTGTCTACTTCTTGACATTTCCCCCTCATCCCCTAACCCCTTCTCCCACCGTGGGGAGAAGGGGAACCAGACTCTCTTACTCCCCTCTCCCCGGCGTGGGAGAGGGGCTGGGGGTGAGGGGTTTAGCTTAAGTTGACACCAATGCACGTCGGTGCGCCCCTACGGTTTCTGGGCAAAATAAGACTAATCTATTACATTAGATGTGCCACGCCACGACAAGGTGACGAACCTTGCTTGTTAATCCGTTGCCACCATATCCCAAAGCGCATCAATCCCACAGCCGATATAGTCTGAATCCTGGTGCTGTTCAATCCATTGCACGATAAGTGGCAGGATATCAGGGTTATTTTTGCCTAATTTACCCAAAGCTTCAGCAGCCGATAAACGCACGTCAGAATCGTCATCATCTAAGCGCAAAAGTAGAGCGTTGACTACTCTTTCTGTACCTTGTCCCAACTTGCCCAAAGCATCGGCAACCGAGTAACGTACACGAGACTCATCATCTAAGTGTGATAGCAGAGCATTAACTACCCTTTCTGTACCTTGCCCTAACTTACCCAAGGCATTGGCAGCCGAGGAACGCACGTTAGAATTGTCATCATCTAAGCGCAAAAGCACGGCGTTAACTACTGTTTCCGTACCCTGCCCCAACTTGCCCAAAGCCTCCATCGCTATGGTACGCACAATAACATCCAGCTCATCCTGATCATTCTGATCATCCTGATCATCTAAGCACAAAAGCAGAGCATTAACTACCCTTTCTATACCTTGTCCCAGCTTACCCAAAGCTTCAGCAGTCAAACCACGTACACCAGCATCTTCATCATCTAAGCGCAAAAGCAGGGCATTAATTACCCTTTCTGAATTCTCTCCTAACTCGCCCAAGGCATGGGCTGTCGAGAAACGTACTCTAGAATTTTCATCATCTAAGTGCAAAAGCAGAGCATCGACTACTGTTTCTGAACCCTGCCCCAATTTGCCCAAAGCTTTAGCAGCCGAGGAACGCATAAAATAATTTTCATCCTTCAAGCGCGATAGCAGAGTGTTAATTATCTTTTCTGAACCCCGCCCTAACTTGCCCAAGGCACGGGCAGCAGCGGTACGCATACCACCACTCTCATCATTTAAATGCGATAGCAAGGTATTGACTACTATTTCTGAACTTTGCCCCAACTCGCGTAAGGCATGGGCAGCCGAGCAACGCACACGTAATTCTGGATCATTTAAACACACAAGTAAGGCATTGACTACCCTTTCTTTACCCTGCCCCAACTTGCCCAAGCCATGGACTGCCCAGAAACGCACATCAGCCTCCTCATCTTCTAAACACGATCGCAGAATGTCAATTACCGCTTCTTTTTCTCCTAACGCCGCCCGATATTTCAACAATAGCCCTTCATCAATCATTTCCTCCCTTGCCTTCAAAAATTCCAGCGCTTGCTGCTCAAACTCCGTCTCATTCAAATGGCAAAAAATCTCGTAAACCTGCTGGCGAACCCTTTCACCCACCCGCGCCTTATCACTCACCTCCAACTCCACTAATCCCGTCAAAATCTCCTCAACTAAACCCTTATCAGCCCCCTTCAACCCCTTAATATTTTCCGTCAACAACGTGCCAGCCCAGAATAAATCCCGATGCAGCCATGACTCATACTCACTCTTATTCTGCAAAATCGCCCGTATCGCTTTCGCCGCCTTCTTCGGCTTTTGCTGGGCAATCAACAACAACAAAACCTCTCGCCAATGCGGATCATGCAGATGCTCTCGAATATGATTGAGAATAATATCAAAATCTCCCTCATTATCCGCTTGATAGTCAATCTCCTGAGCGCACAAATATTCCTGAAACGTCTTATGCACAAAAGCATAATAATCTTGCCCTTGTTCATTCAATAATCCCGTGCGTTCTCGGATAAAGTTGACAAACCGCTCTGCCTCTTTCTTTGCCTCATAGCGTTGAATCTGTTTCAGCGTCTGAATCTCTCGACTCAACTGATCAATCAAATCATCTTTCTCAATTAACGTTCCGCCCTCTTTATCCTCGCTATTTCCTTGGGTATGAATCCAATATGCCAGGATTTCCATCAACCGCCGTAAATCATCCAACTCTAGATGCTTTAATTCCGTCTGATTCGTTAGTTCTTTATTGGCATCCCAGGAGGTTAATAGAGTTTCAACTGCCTTATCATACAGCTTGTACCGTTCTTTCGGTAAATGAGCTTGATAGCGGTGAATTAGGGCAATAATCGTTAACAGTAGCGGATTTTGCGCCAGTAATTGAATCCGGGAATTATCGGACAATGCCGTTCTTAAACTCTGTTTGCGCCGCTCGGCTTCTGCTTTATCAGGAACGCGGCTATCATACCAACGGTTAATAAATTCCTCAATCTGGTCATCATTAAAAGGTTGTAACTGGTAGTGCGGAAACTCCTGGGTTTTAAAGAAGTCTCGCTTATATCCCGCTGGACGAGAGGTAATAATCGCGCGATTTTGCTTATATTGTCCCAGGAAATTTTCAATTCGCCGCACCACCTGATAACGTTTAGCATCTTCGGCAACTTCATCCAAACCATCTAATAGAATCAGCGCCCGCCCATCTTCTAACCAATAGTCAAAAAATCCCTCTGGCAAGGGTTTCACTGCCATCGTATCTTCAGCAAACTGCCGCACATAATCGAGGATACTGATGTCCGGTTGTCGCGCCAAGTCACGAATTTTAATTAAAATCGGCAGCCAATCTATATTAGAATTTAACCCTAATGCATTGTTTCTACTATCTCTATTTAATTCTTCCATCTCCCCCCTTTCAAAGGGGGGCTGGGGGGGATTGAAATGGTCAACCGCAGCGGAATCAGTCGAGACATGATTTTGCTGCGCCAGCATCACAGCAAAATAACTCATGAACGTGGTTTTTCCCGAACCAGGCGCACCTAACAGCACGACTTTTTTCTGACGTATAGACTCCAATCCTCCACCTAATAACTGCCGTGCATTCAACTGTCTCCCCACCCGACTTTCTAACTCCACTCGTTTTCCTTGTTTACGGAGTAACTCAGATTGATCATTCTCCCATGAGCCATGTTCTGAGAAATATAAAACATCCCATTTTTGCCGTTCTTCCACGACATCCGGCATAACAAAAATCTGGGCAAGATGTTCAGACTTCTCTATCTCTTGTCCGGCGACTGAAATCCCAGCAAACTTAACATCATCAAACCAATTGACCAATTGCTCACAATAATCAGCTTTAGCCACCTGAAACCTTAAATACTCATTCGTTAGCTGAAAATAAGTACGAACAAATACCTCCATCCACGGCTGAACCAAAGACTCGTCAATCTTGTTCATCTTAGAATCTTGTTTTGCCGCGTCTTTAAAGGCAGCTACTAAATAATCAACATCTGGCGTTCCTTGATTATTCAGCGGTTTCTGTAACTCGGCTAATCCAGCACCTTTAACAAACTGTGTTAAAAACCGACCAATAAAATCGGGGGGACAGCGATAGAATAATCGTTTGTGTTGTTCCTGTGCTGTTTTTGTCGCTGCGTTTAAGGCTTTGTCTAAATCTTGAGGGTTGAGTTTGCTGCGAACCCCGGTGAGTAAGGTTTCGGCAATCTTTAAGGTGGCAAATTCGCCTAACCATCCACCAAGCATGATTGATACGGGTTCCATATCTGATTTGAGCAACCGCCTTTAATTGTTATTATGGCTTACCTGATTCGGGGCAGACAGCCAACAGAACGGGGAATGGTACTGACTATCTGGCTTCGTAGTCGGCACGAAGCGTGCCAGAAGCGCTAAAGCGCTTACTACAAACCTGCCGACCTATGCTAAAATGTAAAGCAATGTAAAGGTATTGTCTTTTACCAGACAGCCTCGCAGTAGACTTGAGAATGAAACTGCTAACTCCATCTTAAGTAATGGAGTCGAAGAGGAAGGCTATGGGGATCGCCACAATTAACCCAGCAACGGGAGAAACGCTCAAAACCTTTGAGCCACTAGATCATGAGTCGATAGAAGCCAAACTCACCCTGGGACAACAGGTGTTTGAGTCGTACCGAAAAACGCCAATGGCGCAACGGGCGAACTGGCTGAATGCGGCGGCGGATATTCTGGAACGGGATAAGGTCAAGTTTGGTCAACTGATGACCTTGGAAATGGGCAAACCGATCAAAAGTGCGATCGCGGAGGTGCAAAAATGTGCCTGGGTTTGCCGTTACTACGCTGAAAATGCGGCGACGTTTTTGGCAGATGATCATATTGCCACAGATGCCAGCCAGAGTTTTGTCCGCTATCAGCCCTTAGGGATTATTCTAGCGGTAATGCCGTGGAATTTTCCTTTCTGGCAAGTGTTTCGTTTTGCCGCCCCCGCGTTAATGGCAGGAAATGTCGGGATTCTGAAACACGCCTCGAATGTGCCGCAATGTGCTTTGGCGATTGAGGACATTATAAAGGAAGCAGGATTTCCGGAAGGGGCATTCCAAAGCTTATTAATTGGGGCTTCTCAAGTCGAAGCCATTGTCAGTGACTCCCGGATTAAAGCCGCTACCTTAACCGGAAGTGAACCCGCAGGTGCATCATTAGCCGCTACTGCGGGGAAACACTTGAAGAAAACTGTGCTGGAACTCGGTGGAAGTGATCCATTTATTGTCCTGGAAAGCGCCGACTTAGACGCCGCCGTTACCACCGCCGTTACCGCCCGGATGCTGAATAATGGTCAATCCTGCATCGCCGCTAAACGCTTCATTTTAGCCGATGCGATCGCGGATGAGTTTGAAAAACGTTTGGTTGAAAAATTTAAAGCCTTGAATGTGGGTGATCCAATGGAGGAAACCACTAATATCGGACCATTGGCAACACCCAGTATCCTCCAAGAATTAGATCAACTGGTACAAGATTGTATAGCACAGGGAGCCAAAGTTCTAATTGGGGGTAAACCCTTAGATCGTCCCGGTCATTTTTACCCCCCCACCATCTTGGCGGACTTTCCTCCAGGAACCCCCGCCGACAACGAAGAATTTTTCGGACCAGTGGCGTTATTGTTTAGAATTCCTGACATTAACGCGGCAATTGCTAAAGCCAATGCGATTCCGTTTGGTTTAGGGGCAAGTGCGTGGACAACGGACGAAACCCAAGCCCAGCGGCTCATTGATGAGATTGAAGCGGGAGCTGTCTTTATCAATGGATTAGTTAAATCCGATCCCCGTCTACCTTTTGGCGGGATTAAGCGCTCCGGCTATGGACGAGAATTAGGAGTACAAGGAATTCACGAATTTGTCAACATTAAAACCGTTTGGGTGAAATAGTTAAGAACTATGGACGGAAGAGTACAGTAGAGGCTATTGTTAAAAAAACCGAATTTTAACAATAGGATTTTGATCCTTAGCTTTGAATTTTTACCGGGGATAGCTAACAGCCAGTCCTAGCTGTAGCCCCCCTCTAACTTGTCCTGCTGAAATTTCAGCAGGCACGAATTGCAACGAAATAGGACATCGCGCCAACCATCAAACGATAACCAAAGAAAATTAAGGGGAAAATTGAGATGGGCGAAATGAATACAGCCGACATGCTAGTCAGATGCCTGGAAAATGAAGGCGTCGAATATGTGTTTGGATTGCCTGGGGAAGAAAACTTGCATGTGCTAGAAGCACTCAAGCACTCCTCCATTCAATTCATTACCACCCGCCATGAACAAGGGGCAGCGTTTATGGCGGATTTGTATGGACGTTTAACCGGAAAGGCGGGCATCTGTCTTTCCACCTTAGGACCAGGGGCAACCAATTTGATGACTGGGGTAGCTGACGCCAACCTAGATGGCGCCCCGCTGGTGGCGATTACGGGACAGGTGGGAACCGATCGCATGCATATCGAATCCCACCAATACTTAGACTTGGTGGCAATGTTCGCCCCCGTAACCAAGTGGAACACGCAAATTGTCCGTCCCAGTAATACCTCAGAAATTGTCCGTAAAGCCTTCAAACTGGCGCAAAGTGAGAAACCGGGTGCAGTTCACATTGATCTGCCGGAAAATATCGCCGCCATGCCCGTTTTTGGGGAACCCCTGACGAAAGATGAACGGGAAAAAACCTATGCCTCATTCCGGAGTATTGGCAAAGCCGCCGTTGCCATCTCCAAGGCAAAAAATCCCTTAATTTTAGTCGGGAATGGGGCAATTCGCGCCCATGCTGCAGAAGCCTTGACGGAATTTGCCACCCGGATGAATATTCCGGTGATCAATACGTTTATGGGCAAAGGGGTGATTCCCTATACCCATCCGCTAGCGCTATGGACAATGGGATTACAACAGCGTGATCACGTTAGCTGTGCCTTTGATGAAACGGACTTAGTGATTGCGGTGGGTTACGATTTGATCGAATATTCACCGAAGAAATGGAATCCAGAGGGCAAGATTCCGATTATTCACATTGGTGCTAGCCATGCTGAAATTGACAGTAGCTTTATTCCGTTGGTGGAAGTGGTTGGGGATATCTCGGATTCGCTGAATGAAATTATGAAACAAGCGGATCGCGAAGGTAAGGCGACGCCCCATGCGGTGGAATTACGTTCCGATATCCGGGCGGATTATGAACAGTATGCCAATGATGAGGGGTTTCCGATTAAGCCGCAAAAACTCATCTATGACTTACGTCAGGTGATGGGACCCGAAGATATTGTTATCTCCGATGTCGGTGCCCACAAAATGTGGATGGCACGCCACTACCACTGCGATCGCCCTAACACTTGTATTATCTCCAATGGTTTTGCTGCCATGGGGATTGCCATGCCGGGCGCGATCGCGGCAAAATTAGTTCACCCAGATCGGAATGTTGTTGCGGTGACAGGTGATGGCGGTTTCATGATGAATTGCCAGGAACTAGAAACAGCCCTGCGAGTCGGCACAAACTTTGTCACCTTAATTTTCAATGATGGTGGCTATGGCTTGATTGAGTGGAAACAACACAATCAATTTGGCGACTCGGCATTTATTAAATTTGGCAATCCCGATTTTGTCAAGTTTGCTGAAAGTATGGGGTTAAAAGGCTATCGGGTGAATTCAGTGGCGGAATTTATTCCCACCCTGAAAGAAGCCTTAAGCCAAGATGTGCCGACTGTCATTGATTGCCCTGTAGACTATGGCGAAAATCTCCGCTTTAGTCAAAAAGCTGGGGATTTGAGTTGCAAAATGTAGGTCTTAGAACTGGCGTTTTTTTGACAATAGTGGTGTTAACTGTAGGGGCGATTCATGAATTACCCCTACTTTTACAGCGCAAAGCGCTGTAATAAAGTACAGTAGATCAAAGTCCCCCTTGTTGATCCCCCTCCCGTCCCCCTATTAGATCCCCCTCCCGTCCCCCTTCAAAAGGGGGAAGCCAGATGTTGCTTCGCTTTTTGTTCGATGGGGGAAGCCAGAGGATGCTTCGCTTTTTGTTCGATGGGGGATTTAGGGGGATCGACAATGTACCGCATAGCAGAGCAAACTGCTGTATTTATAGCAGGGAAGGGGTAGCGAGCAAGATGCTTAATGTAGTGAGCAAGATGCTCACACTACGACAAGGATTTTGCAATTCTTGACATTATGGTTTAAACCCAATCGACCTGATGGGCTTCAGTAATATCTGGAACCTCTAAGCGATCGCGCATCCGTTGCATCACTGTTTCCGGCACTTTGGCAGCGCGAGAACGATTGCGCCGCAGCAATTCTTCCCAAGCGGCTTCCAGGTAGACAATGCGAATCCGTGCATGGTAGGCAGAAAATAGATTAATGAGGGACGAACGCAGTTGGCGAGAGAGATTGGTTGCATTCCAAACAAAGGATTTTTCGGCTCTCATGTAGTCTTTCGCGATCGCTCTTGCTCGTTCTGCTACAGCAGCTTGGTCATCTTTGGGAGAAATCTTCATCGCTTGTCGCAGTTCATCTAGGGAGATTACAGTCCAATCGGGAAGATTCTCCTGAATCCAAGAGTCTTTACCAGCACCCGGTAAACCTGACATCACGACAACCTCGAAGCGAGTGTCATCAAAAGCAGCATAGTTGGGATCGCGATCGTCTTTTTGGAAATAGACAAATCGACTCTGATCTGAGGGGAAAGATCGGGGATAAATTAAGCAATTATTCTCTTGACAATATTCCCGAAAGAACTGAACCCGCTCCAGCAGTTCTAGCGGGTCGTCACACACGCGACCCCGAATATCCGCTTCTGCCAACAGTGCTAGCAGGTCGCAGCGAATCACTTGACTGGCTTTAATCACGGCGCGTTGCGGGTTGGGTTTGTCCCAAAACCAGAGGGGAAGACTACCATGCTGCACCAGTGAGACAATCGCCTCCCGTTGATGAAAGGGTACGTTGAGCGACCAGAGGATTTGCCGCGCCATTTTTGCCCCTTGGCGGACATGACCCTTAGACGTGATCCTGCCATCGGCTTCAATTTCCGTCGCCGCAGGTTTTGCCACATCATGGAGTAAGGCAGCCGCAAATAGAAGCGATCGCTCAATAGAGGGTAACTCCCGCCAAGCGGGTAATGCAATTAATGCCTCACAAACCAAGCGGGTATGGGTGAGAACATCGCCTTCCCCATGGTAGCGGGGGTCTTGGGGACAATCCTGAAGGGATTGAAGCCAGTCAAACTCAGCCTGAAGCGATGCCCAATCTAGCGTCCAGTCTGGAGGCGTGGGACACCAGGGAAATGACCAGCATAGAGATTGAGAAATAGAAGAAGTCATATAACACTACATCTTAAGGTGAATGTCGCTGACTTAAGCTGGGTTCGTAGTAGGCACTTTAGTGCCAGAAGCGCTCGCATTGCTTACTACAAACTCTAAATCAGTGACATCTTTAGCTGGAAACCCAATCACAGCTTACTGTTGCCTGTTGCCTATTGCCTGTTCCCTAGCGCGTAGCACTATAACTCAAACAAATCGACACCGGAACGTAGGAGATTGGGGACGATAGGGCGGTTGAGCCAATGGCTATCCGATTGCAGGATGGTGGTTGAAAAGCTAGGACGGACGTATTTGTAACGAGCGGTTACAACGGCTTCCTCTTCAACTTTGATATACAACCCTTCCATCAGGGGACTGGGGTCAGTTTGTTTGAGACTTCGCTCCACATCCAATCCCTGTTCCTCACAGGCTTGACGGAAGCGTTCTAAGTGTTCCCTGAGCTTTGCCGAAGCGTGTCCTGACTCAATGAAATTCGAGTGACCCAGCAATCCCATTAGCTGCTTGTAGGATGTTAATACACCGGAAAACAGGACGGGTACGGAAACCAGGGGTAATCCGGCGAGTAACTCCTGGCGACGTTGAGTACTGAGAAACTGCTGCTGTTCAACATCTAGCACATCAAATTCTAAGAAATAATGGGGTAAGGTGTCGTAAAAGACGGTGTGTTTGGCATAGAGCCATTCGCCATAGAGGATATAGCGATCGCCCAGCACCTGCCAAAACGTTCCAGTATGACTGTACGCCCATTGTTTGAACAAGTTAAAGTGCTTTTCTCGCTCTCCTCCAGTTAAATAATGTCCCCGGCTTTGCAACAGCATTTGCCCATCAGGAGTAAAACTGATGGCAGCATTGGCTCCATCTACCTTTTCTTCGACCACTACATATTGAGACGCGATCGCGCTGAAAGGCACGTTATCCAAATCTTCATCCCCCGGTTGGAGTCGTGAACCTTGGATATGAGGGGTGCGAGGGAATTTGTACATCAAATAACAGAAGCGTGAACTACTTCAGGTTTAGCGTAGCGGAACCTATAGCTTCTGGCTTCACAAGAGAATGCTTCAAGACGGACTTATGCCCAACTTTTGGTCTTACCTGCCAGCCTTCAACACCTGTTCAGCTGTTAGTTTTAAATCGGGGAAGGTTGGAGAGACAATAGTCTGATTGCCCCGAAATTGCTGAATTTCATACTCCCCATCCACTAACCTACAGACAGAGAGAGTGGGTTGTTTAGGTTTTCCAATATGTCGAGTACCACCTAATCCGGCATAGTCTGCTATCCAATATTCGGAAATGCCCAAAACTGCGTAGTCTTCGACCTTACGGGCATAATCATTTTGCCAGTTGCTACTAACTACTTCTGCCACAAATTTAATCGAGGTGCCTAGCGTTAGGATTGATTGCTCAGACCAAAGCGGTTCTTTAACGAGTTCATCTCGATCAACAACTGCAACGTCAGGTCGAAATGCTGTCATACCAACGTTAGAAGGGCGCAATAGTCCCCGCTGGAACACAAACCAAGGTAAGCCTATTGCGTCAATTTGGACACAGAGCTTGGCGCTAATGAAGGCTACAACTTCTTCATGTAAACCTGTTGGTTCCAAATCGAACACCTCTCCGTCGATCAGTTCGTAGCGGTTATCGCTACCATGACGAGCGAGAAACTCGTCAAAGCTAAGTGGCTTCTGTTGAATTGCTTGCTCGACTGCAATGGTCATAGGTCAACTGAGTCCAATTAATGCCTCAAGTCTACCAAATCGAGTATGTGATACATACGACGAATCAAACCTCTGATTGCTTTGCCCCAGAATATTGATGTTCCAGTATGAACGAATGGTATGGCGGTAGTTAGATAGTTGTTTGCCCTGAGATCGTAGTTCTATGAGTCGAGCGATGGTCGCTACGCGAACCGCCTTCGGCATCGCCAACGCTATCCTAGTATTATCCCCGATGAATCTATAAACCTGGAAAAATGCAATTAGAAGATTATTTTGATTTCCTCAGTCCTGATGACATTCGGATAAAAGGCACAAGAATAGGGATTGAAACTATTTTATATGATTTCATCCATCGGTGTCGCACCCCAGAAGAAATTGCCCAGAGTTATCGAACCCTAGATTTAGAACAAGTCTACGCTACGATTCTATACTATCTGCACAACAAAGAAGCAGTCAGTACCTACCTCGCTAATTGGATTGAGCATGGTCGCAGGATGCGAGAGGAACAAAAACACAATCCTCCACCTGTTTCTGAAAAACTGCGGAAACTGAGAGCAGAAAGAGAAGCAATGAGGAAAGCAAGTGGCACTGAAATATCTTTTAGATGAGAACGTCGATCGAGTTTATCAAACTCAACTTTTGCGGCAATATCCTGAATTAATTGTTCTTATGGTAGGAGAGCCTGGTAAGCTGTCATGCATTTAAATTGGGTATTAGTAGCGAGCAAGATGCTCGCACTACAAGGATTTCATGATTATTGATATTAAGGTTTAAATGCCGAACAGCTTAATCCTCCCAAAAGCACGCCAGATCCTGAAATTTTATGCTGGTGTGAAGCCAATGGGTTTGTTTTGGTGACTAATAATCGTGCTTCTATGCCTGTACATTTAGCCGATCATCTTGCTCAAAATCGCCACATACCTGGTATTTTTATTCTCAATCCCGATCTAGGCATTGGTGGAAATCTCGAAGAATTAATTTTAGCTGCTCTTGCTTCCGAAGACCATGAGTATCAGGATCGGATTATTTATTTACCTCTGCCATAGAGGATGTAGCGATCGCCCAGCACCTGCCGAAACGTTCCAGTATGACTGTACGCCCATTGTTTGAACAAGTTAAAGTCTTTTTCTCGCTCTCCTCCAGTTAAATATGTCCGTTGCGAATTCGTTCCTTAGCTGCTTCCCATGAACTACCTGAGCCAGGATTCTGCAAATAGGAAGCCTTTCTCTTTGCCAGCTCTTCTTTTTGCCAATCAAGCACAGGAATTTGCTCTGGAATTTGGGCAATGCTGTCCCATAAATCTTCCAGCAGTTGTAGTTTTTCCGAGAGGGTTAACTCAAACATTTGAGTGAACTCTGTGTTCATGCTGACCTCACCATCGCAATTGGTGTCTTGCTTCAAGTTTATCACCGATAACGATATTGCTTCCTCCTCTGCTGATCTACCGCAGCTAAACGAACTTGATAGCCTCTATATCCCTGGCATCAGAAAGAATGGTAAGGTATCATAAAACATCGACCACTTCATAAATCTGATCCGATCAGACGTCTTGCATGTTCCCTAGCTCGACAAGGTAGGGCAGATTTCACAACAATTTCGGCAAATCAGCTTCACCCCAAATTCCCTAGTCTGCGAGATGCTCGATATCTCCTATTTGTCACTCATCCGCTTCGTGGAGTTGAAAGGTACGTTATCCAACAAATACAGGTTGATTTTTCCACAACTGGAGAAAAGGAGTTTAACTGTCCCGTGGGAAGAAATACGATCGCGAAATCAGATTTCAAACTGTGAATCTAGCAGTCACACTTTACTCTCTAAGTATTGGTCGTACCTGCAATCTCTAGAAGTTCAAATTAGAACTTCCAATGATTGGTCTTTATTTGATTAAAATATGTAGCTTATGTCGCATACATAGCGATCTAACGGTTGCGGTCAGTGGTTACCAAAATTTGAACTCAGCACCAGCGGCTTCCTTCAATCCGTTGCACCGCAATTATTAGGCCGTTTCTCAGCTAATTCAATAAAGTGCCCAATTAATTATTTTCCAATCACTGCCTGGTGTACCAGATACTTCAGGATTACCTTGGGAGTCCTCATTTATTAAACGGAAATCAAATGATTTTAATACTTCTGCTCCATATTCTTCAAACACTAGATTAGTCGAGATGATTGAGAGGGCTGCCGCATGATCCTGGATTGAGACAAACTTAAAGGCTTTTAGAGCCTTGGATGAAAAGGATTGACGAAGACGTGCGGGTGCTTGTTTGGCAGGTGGTCCCATTTTGGAGGATAAACACTTAGCCATGTAACCGTAGTTCTTAACCATCCAAAAATTCAAGTACTTCGCAAGTTGCTTCTCAGGAGTTGTATCAGCAAAAAGCTCTGGCGCACCACTGGCGGGGACATCAATACCAACTTCAATATCCCTGGGTTTCCATTGTTCCAACTTCTCTTTATTTCCTTGATTTTTGCGTAACTGATCCAAAATTTCTTTCCAGCTTTTTTGTGGTTCTTTTGGCTGAACCTCAAGCAAGCCTTTTTCAGCTTTCAATGCCCAATCACGAGTAGCAAACAAAGCTGCCCATGCTTTAGCTGCAACTATTTTGTTGTCATAACCAAGATCCATTCCATGCATAATTCCATTGCGATATGGGATAGTAAGTGACTCAATTGTAGTTTTATACCGACCTTTTTGAAATATTCTTACTAATACATTCAATCCACTACTATGAGCCGAAATAGAATCCCACGCCGTAAGATCAACTTCTTCAGCGAAAAAGCCTCTTCGTTTTTCTTGCAGCTCATTCACTAAACCATCAAGCAGTGACAATACAACTGGAACACATGCATGATAACGTTCTTCTTCATAATCAATCAGAGCTTTTTGAGCAAGAGCCACTCTTGGATGGAAGGCACGGATTCCCTTCATGGTCTGTAATTTCCATCTCACTGTTTCTGCATCGTAGTAGTCCACTAAATCAGTTTCAGCACCATCTATGTCTCCTGACTCTGCTTTTGCGATTGCATTCTTGGCTACCTCAAGGTTAAGCAAGTCGTAAATGATCCAACCACGCGAAGCAAATATATCGTTGAAACGATCAGGTATCTGAGACATTTCTTCTATTTGTCGAACAAGATCATCAACGTTGGCTAAAGCATCATCCATTTTCTGTACATCAGCACCTAATAATTTTAGAAAGGGACGACAGAAAGGCATAATGCGTTTGAATGTAGCCATATCTCTCACATTTTTGAGATTTTTGGCAATGCTGGGGATGTCCCTAATAAAAGGAGAATTCATAACATGCTGGCTGCTAGTACTAAAATACTCAGAATTGATATCAACAGGTTTAGCACATCACCATGAAACCTGCCCATTTACATCTATCTCTTGGCGGAGCAGGAACGAGTGCGATCGCCCCTTGCTGTAGATTGGGTTGAGTCTGTCAAGTCCTTGCTTGGGAATCAATAGGTAAGGTGAAACCAAACATGACTCGATTGGGCGATCGTACACTGGGCGTATGGGCATTGTTCAAGCAGCACCATACTCTGTGTATTGCCGTTTGTAAGGAGGCTGTAAACCCAACACAATATCTTCTCTCTTGACACCCATTTCAACCAAGTCCTCAGCCGGATTCTGGTCTGTCAGATTCTGCTGAAGCCAAATTTTTCCGTCTTTGATATCAAAATGGACAATACAACGATAAACGCGGTTAAGCTGTTGCCATCCCACATTCATCCATTGGTAATGATCCCGCTCCGTGTCAAAGATAAGTTGCACTTCAACCTCATCATCCGAAACATCATCCTTGGCGTACTGGCTTAGTAATGTTTGAATGTACTGCCGATATTGAGCTACCTTGTCCATTGCACTATCACCTCATTAACTGGATCATACACAATTATCAAGACCTGATACCGTTGTACCGAAATTTGAGTGAATGCGTATTGAAAAAACGTTTGGTAAACATCAACTGTAACTGCCAAGTATAGGCTGATTCATAACCATTTAAAGAGTTGCTTTCAAGATTGAAGCCAACTTCGCAAGATATTAATTACCACTGGAGTAAAAGGTTCCATCTGACCCTGTTGGGGTTGTGATAGGTCACTGATTAACATCTCTAACAGTTATCCTCTAAGCCTTCATCGGGGTCTATACCATTTGTCCATAATAAGGCATTAGACAATTGCTTGCGTTTTTCGATTAAGGCACGGTTATTTTTTTCATGATCTCCCAAGTTTAAGACTCGGATCGTATCGGTTGCCCGCTCGCTTAACCCTTCTACCCGACCACTAATTTTAAAGCGAAGTTCTGTTTCACATTCTGTCATCAGGGGAGTTAGGGGTAGGGGTTGTGATTTATGAGCATCACCGCATTGATTAGAGGTATTACAACTGGCGACAATATTTGAAAATTCAACTGTGCGTCTAGGATTCAAATTTTGAGCTTCTATATGCTCATTGTGGCAAGCATCAATGTCTTGGATGCGCTGGCAACAATAGGCGCAAAGGTAGAATTGTTCTGATAGAGCATATTGCCGAATAGTGCGGCGAATCTCTTCAGTTAACTGGTTGTAGCGTCCGTGAGGGTTTTCTCGTTTCCAAACTGTCAAACTGGAGGGTTCAGTCCCTTTACTAATGGTTCGCATGACGCAATTCTTGTTTACGGAGCAGTAATTTGGCTTTGACTAATTCCAGATGATTTGCGGGTAGTTCCTCAGTTAATTTGGCGAGTCGTTGTTGAGCCTCGGTTAGCTTTGAATCTTGTATGGCATCCAGCAGATCGTTCAGTTCAGCATCGATTTTCTGATTACGGATGCTGGTGTCCATGACATCTAATAAGACAGTATTAGCATCTTGCCCATACTGAGAGGGCAATTGTCGCAATTCACCATTGGTTAAGGTGTAAACCAAAACATTTTTACAGTCGCTGATCACCAGAGGTGAATGGGTAGTCAGCACAAATTGACAATTTGGGAACGTTGCGATTAAGCGATCGCACAGGCTGCGTTGCCAAGAGGGATGCAGGTGCAAATCAACTTCATCAATCAAGACGATACCATCTCCTGCTAAAGGATTCTCCAGGGCAGGGTTCAGCATGGCTAGACGGCGAGCAATATCACCAACCAGAGCCATGAGAGATTTTTCGCCTTGTGAAAGTTGGGCTACATTCAGGGTTTCACCGTTTTTATCAATCGCCATGTGGAGACGAGGTTGACGACGAACTCTAAGATTATCCATCTGGGGCATAAATCGGCGAATGGCGGTGCGAACTGCGGTTAATTGCCGATCTTTGGCTGAGGCATTGAGTTCGTTTAACCGTTGCCATGCGTCTGGATTAGTTTCCAATAATGGTTTCAGTTGGTTCAGAAAATCTTCAGGCATTCCTGATTCATTTTCGGTATCTTCCCGTTCCCGAAACCACTCAAAAAAGCGGCGAAAGTCAACCCCCTGACTTAAAGAGTTATCGTAACCATCGAGTTGCAAGAAGGTATGCTTAGTCCTAATTTTTAGGGGAATATCAAGTACGACGCGCTCGACAGGGTAAAACGCAATGATGGGCAGGCTAGTTTTGTGATCACGGGTAAGGGCATCACGATAACGATTGGCTAAGCGGGTGCAGTCGTTGAGATTGCTAGTGTACCGGGATTTACGTCCTGTTCTATTTTTGGCTAAAGTCCACTTGAAGTGATGCTGGATCTCGTTTTGATTCGGATTGTCTGATGTTCCAGAAGCATCACAAATTTCTATTTCAATACTGGCGGCGTTGGTGGTGTTAAGTATGGCATCTTCCGGGATAGGGTTACCACTACCCTTTTCTGTACGTAAACGAGCCGTAAACCAACTCAGGGAGGTTGCTAAGGCTTTCAGCACAGAGGTTTTACCCGCCCCGTTATTACCCACAAAGACAGTGATGTTGCTGGGATTTTGATCGGTGGGTGCTAAAGGAATTTCTAGGTTTTCAAATAGCCCAATGTTATTTAATATAACCCGTTGGATTTCCATAGCGGTAACGTTCAAACCTCTGAGGTTTTCGACATTGACAACAGTACCTCAAACGGCATTTGAAAGCACTTACCCCTATTATGGTCTCAAAACAGTTGCACTTCGCCAGTTTCATCCCAGTCTCATGACTCGATTGGGCGATCGCACCAGGGTTAAGGTGGAGAAGCAGTGATGAGGGTTCCGAAACATCATCCTTGGCGTACTGGCTCAGTAACGTTTGAACGTACTCCCGATATTGAGCTACCTTGTCCACTGCACTATCACCTCATTAACTGGATCATACACAATTATCAAGACCTGATACCGTTGCAGGTGCAGTTTGAGTAAATTCGTATTGAAAAAACGTTTGGTAAACATCAACTGGAACTGCCAAGTATAGGCTCCGTTCTGGTTCAACAGACTCCAAAGCAAGACGATAACTGAGAAACTGCCCCAATGCAGCGTAAAAATCTGTGATCGCAGAAGGATTCAAAAAGCTTTTGATCTCGACTGCTATTTTCTCTCCGGCTCGTTCTGCTGCAAGCAATCGCTCTGCACCTAGATCAACCTTAAAGTTGATGTTACCAAACTTAAACTTGAGCGGGTCATCAGTAATCACCCACTGCTCTTTTTGAAGCGCTCGTTTAACAGCTTCGTGAAAAACATCTTTGGCAGACACAGACCAAATCTCAACACTGCATTCTATGGAATCTTAAAAAATTATACTCAAAGAGTGCGGGGTGGGGGAATCGAACCCCCAAGCATTGCTCTTGGTAAGGAACCTCTTCCATAACTCACGTTGCTCTCAGTACATTTGGGTGCTTGGCGGTTGAAACCGCAGCTAAACAAACAAAACCTGCCTCCGCAGGTTAAATAAGTGTTGATTTTTTGTTAGTCCGCGCAGGCGGACTTCGTTTTTGTAGCCACGACTTCCAGTCGTCAGGGCTTAAGTTGACACCCATGATCGCTCCGGCTCACCAACAGTGTTACACTCAAACTGAATTTCATCATCTACTCAATTCCACAGGTTTTGAAATTCACCAGGCAACGAAGGTACGTTTTGGATTAGTCTGGGGGTTAATCGTAGCGACGGCTAACTACAACAGATAATGTCAGAATGCAGATGTAGACCAACACTCCCAGCCATCCCCAACTTTGAAAAATTCTTTCTCAATCATGGAGATTATGGCTGCTCAGACTGAAGGATTTTACCGTCGTCCTTTGCCAGAATCCTGCATTGTCTTCTCCTCAACTGAGGGGAGGCAAATTTTTCGTGAAGCATTGGAACTGGGAGGAATGGAAGGATACTTTGCCCTTGCTGAACAGTTTCATACCCAAGCCGAACCTGCTTTTTGCGGTTTGGGAACAATGGTGGTTGTGCTGAACGCGCTGGCAATCGATCCGGGACGCATCTGGCGAGGGGTATGGCGCTGGTATGGTGAGGAAATGCTGGACTGCTGCCGATCTCTCCCAGTGATTCAGGAAACAGGCATTACCCTGGATGAATTCGTCTGCATCTCTCGTTGTAATGGCGCAAAGGTATCCGCTTACCGTTATACCGAGAGGAGCTTAGACGAGTTCCGGCAGGATGTTCAACAGACTACTTCTACAACCCATGGTACTCACATGGTTGCTGCCTACAGCCGCAAAGTTTTGGGACAAACTGGAGACGGACATTTTTCACCCATTGGGGGCTACCATCCACAGCGAGATTTAGTGCTTCTACTCGATGTGGCACGATTCAAATATCCACCACATTGGGTGCCATTACCGCTTCTATGGCAAGCGTTTGATCCACTTGACCCGGCAACAAACCGCAGTCGAGGCTATATCCTATTACAGAAAACAGAAGAGTTATATGAAACCTTCTTTCATGTTGCTCTCACTCCACAACAGTGGTGTGCAATAGCAGCCCCTTATTTTGCAGACAAATTACCCGTTTTGCTAGAGAAATCTAACTCTTTGGATGAAGTAGTTATAGCACTTATGCAGCATCTTCCAGTTGAGTTCGCATCACTTTTACAATCATCTACTCATTTAACGGATATGTTTCCAGCATTGCGAGAAGCGATTCAAGCCAATCCGTTGTTTGCCATCGTTCAGGAAGTTGTGTCTAGTCAACAGTATCAGGTGGCGATCGCAAAACAATGGAGTTTACTAGATAAAGCCGGGGATTTTACATGCTTAAAAATAAACTTTGCCGAGTGGCTAACGATATTGTTACTTGCCTGTCCTCAAACACTGTATAAAGCACTAAAACCTGAATTACAGACTTGGATCAATCCAGTTCGCAATCTAGCCCAATGTCCTGAACCACTCAATCGAGAAGTTACCCGATTGCAAGAGCAAATGTCCGCATTACAGGAATTTTGCTCTATTTCTGGCTGAGTTTATTTCGGATGAATAACATTCTCATGTTGAAGGATAAAATGCGATCGCTCAATCAGATTGCAAACTGTGAATCTAGCAGTCACACTTCACTCTCCAAGCATTGGTCGTACCTGCAATCTCTAGAAGTTCCAATTAGAACCTGCAATGATTAGCCTTTATTTGATTACAACCTGTAGCTTATGTCGCATACATAGCGGTCTAAGGGCAAAATGTAGCGGTGGCAAATAGCCTCGAACTCAACACCAGTGTTTTGCGACCGTCCGCTACCATGACATTTTAGACAGCACCAATCCCAAGATCATAAACTTATAGCAACCGCCACAACGGTTAGGACACTAGGCATGGCTCAAGACAATACATGGCATTCATCTTAATGTCCTAATGACCCTAGCGACTGCTATACTTCACGCTTTGTAGTACTTACTGCTAAATCCTACAGATAGCGGTGCACCCTCATACTGACAAGATACACCAATCTTTAACTTTCTCTTGTGATCGTAGTAGGTGTGAAAGTGTGTCTGTTTGCGGGCTAGTTCTAACTCAGATGGGTTAATACTAAATACTCCTAAAATTGCCTCAGAATCGAACGGGCGGTTTGGACTCCAAGGCGCAGTATTTTTTAATTTAACATCCACATAGTTAATGAAATTTCCTTCTGCTTCTAACATCATGTTAGCTTGCTCAGAGTCAACGATGATATTGCCTACTTCATTGGGCTGACCACCAACGACTTTTGCAACATCTGCAATAGGCATTCCAATATACTGGAAAGGACGGTGGAAAGGTACTCTCAACACATGCAATCCATAATTAACAGCCCTGTTTACTGCATCTCCAAGCGTCAATGTCCCAAGATAATCACCATTTTTAGGAATAGCAGATGCCTGTGAACTAACTATCGAAGCCATTTGGCTTGGTAAGGTGTGTATATCTTGCTCAAAACAGTTTTCGATAGGAACTTGAATTGAAACTGTTTGTTGCTTTTGCCATTTTTTATTGAGTGAGTGAATAAAATCTTGAGGGAAGCACCAATAAAATACCTTATTTTGACAGTCAACAACAATTAAAAATGTTGGATTAGGCTGAAGCAACCAATAATTGAGGGTTGTTACTTTGATGGGAACTGTGATTGAATTACCTTCTAGTTTTGCTTCTTTTTTCCCTTTACATTGAATATTAAATAATTTCCCGGTCGGGTATTCTCCCTCCATGATTTCACAGATGAAGTCGATGCCGAGATCGCTATCTTGAGGAACAGGAATAACGTTGCAGAATTCGACAAAGACAGACCTCAGGAGATCAGCAGCACTTACACCAATCTTTTGAGACTTAGTACGTTTGGGTAACTTAGTCATTACAATGCTAGAGATTTTCCCACAATCTTAACTCAACTGTTATTTGGAGTAGTGTAGATTGGGCGATCGCACCAGGGTTCAGGTGGAGAAGCACAGATGAGTGTTGGGTTTCATCCTTCAACCTAACTGACAAGATCGGGCGATCGCTGGCGATTTGCTAGTATTCCTGCAGGGGATATTGAGGAGGGTTTTGCCCAACGCCCGATTCCAATTTTACAGATGCCCCATGAACTCCTACCGCTTCAGTTAGGTTTAGCCTCAACAGTAGCTATTCCTGGAGTTGTGATTGATGGGGGACGCCAGTCGATGCCGTTAGCGCGTTGGCTGCAAGAGGTGCAACCTGTAGCGCTTCACTATATTCCCGGTGCGCCAGATGGGTTAATTTTAGAGGCGGGATTAAGCGAACGCTGGGTAATGGCAACCTTTGAGGATAAAGAGGTAGCGGCGGCGGCGAGGTTGTATGAACAACGTAAACAAACCAGTCAGGGATTACATTTTTTGTTAGTGCAACCGGATGATTCGGGAATGACGTATACCGGATTTTGGTTGTTGATGGTTGATTGATTTTTCTCATCTACCATTCTGAGCTTTTCTTGTAGCTGAGATATTATTCGCGTAAAATTTACGCAAATCTATTGGCTTTGTCCAAAGTCCAAATCGTTATCAACCCATTTTTATTGCATTAGACAAAATAGAGAGCGGGATAAGCTTATCCTAATCAATCAAGGCTAATATGATTGCTATTGGGATTACTTTCTAGGTAGTAAACGATAATCTCATCATCTTTTTGAAAGCGATATCTCCTATTATTTGAAATAGTTTTTATGCCTCGCCAAGTCGTGCCGCGCTCATCTGCAAATATATAATGTACGACATGAATAGTTGTCCGCGTACCATATTTTCCGGTTATGGTTTTAACATCAATATCAATAACTTTGCCAGTAGTGCGCTTTCCATGAGCCTGAATAAATGTTTCTGACATCAATGAACTGCTCAATAATAAAAATGCAATAAATACAATTAATAGAATTACAATAATTGATTCCATAAGTAGTTATTATCTCCCAAAAACGTAATCTTGGTATGTCAACAAAAAAGTCAAACTCGTTCCCAGTTCAAATCCTCGAATAGATAGTTGTTTCATGTTTTCGTTCCATAGTAAGTGAGCATCTTCTGGTCGTAGTAATAAATAAGTAAACAGCAATTTCCAACAATTCCAGCGCAGACATTGCCAAGCATTTTGAAGGTCGTAAAATAAGATTAAACTTTCTGCGGCAAAAATGCGAAATGGATGCAGAAAGCGAGGTGGATAAGCTGCCAGTTTCTGAAGCGCTCCTAGGATAAAATTGAAGATGATAAATAGCAGGGGCCAACTTAACCAGACGTAATTTTAAGTTGTTAAACTAATCGAAATTGCCAGAGGAATTAAGATTAAAACTGTGCCTAAACGAGATGGACAACTGTAATATAAACTAATCCAATTACGTCGCTTTAGATAAATATCACCGCGACTCCAGCGAGTAAGGCGTTGTAATACTTGGGGAAGGGTATTCCAGGTTTCAGTGGAGTGATAAACCACAGCTTCCGGACAAGTGTGCATCATATACCCTTCGTGATACAGACGATAGCCTAATTCTGCATCTTCTCCCCCAATGGGTTGCGGACAGTTTTCGTCAAAGCCACCGAGTTGTTTAAAAATGGTTTTGCGACAGGAAAAGTTATTACTCGGACCCCAAACAATTTGCGTAGGGAAATCCGCGATCGCGAAAGCATCCAGATAAGGTGTAAGTTCAATAACGTGCCATAACCAGGTTTGCGGCCCCTTAAACTCGGTTTTGCCAATTACTGCAACCACTTCGGAATGATGGTGATAACAGTCGCAATGACGCTGGAGTAATTCTGGGGTCGCGATACAATCGGAGTCGATAAAACAAACAATAGGATAACGGGCGTTTTTTGCCCCTAAATTGCGTTTGGTGGTGACTGGACCGGACTGCCAACAATAGTTAAAATGATGGCGATCGCAAGCGGCTTTGATACGTTGCGCGTCTGGGGTAGGACTGTCATCCATCACCCAAACCTCGGTCGGAATATCGCAAAATGCCTGACTGGTCTTCAGAGAATCCAGTAAGGTTTCACACATCTGAACTCGTTTGTAAGTGGGAATAACCACTGATAAACCCGATTCAATCAAGGATTGAGATTCAGACATAAGCACTTTGCTGAAAATTCAAAGTTTCGCGGGCGGCTTGGGCAACAGCAGTGGCAGAATTACAGCTTGGCTGCCATTCTAACATCTTAATTTTGCTGAGATCGCAGCGCAAATGGGGAACATCCCCCCGCCATCCCCGTTGACCTCCTGTGGTTTGATAGTCAATCTCTGATGACCCCACGACGACTTCAGCGACAATTTGGGCGACTTCTAAAGCGGAAATATAATCTTGGTTGCCGACATTGTACACTTCACAAGTCTTTCCCAGAGGGCGTTGGGCTGTGGTAAGCATGGCAGCAACAGAATCTCGAACGTGGAGATAATTGCGCTGTTGCTGACCATCTCCAAGAATTTCTAGGGTTTTGGGATTTTTTTGTAACTTTTCGACAAAATCTCGCACAATCCCATAACTCATACGAGGACCGATAATGTTGCCAAAGCGTAAAATCGTCCCCTGAATGCGGTTGAGGTGATGATAGGCACTAATAATACCTTCTCCGGCTAATTTACTTGCCCCATAAGGAGAAATCGGTAACAAGGGACCGAGAGATTCTCTGAGAAGGGGAGTCTGAGGTTCGCCATAAACTAACTGACTCGAAGCGTAGACAATCTGAGGCACATTTTGGTCGGCCATGGCTTGCAATAGCGTCCAGGTGGCTTGGATGCCGTGTTGTAAATCCACTTCGCGATCGCGCAGGCTTTGACGACTGTTAGAATTAGCAGCAAGGTGAAAAACGATGCTGTGACTTGTTAGGCTTTGATTGAGTAATGCTGCATCTCTCAAATCGCCTGCAATGCAACGACAACCGGGATGATTTTGTAGTGTCTGATGCCAAGGTTGCGACCCGTGGCGATTGCAATCGTAGAGAGTAACTCGATAACCTTGTTGTAATAAATGTTCGGCGAGATGACCCCCAATAAAGCCAAGACCGCCAGTAATAAAAATGGGTTTATAATCGTCATTCATGCGCTTATTTTCACTGCCGTTGCTCTCATTCTAAAGGAATTTTTCTGATTAACCCTTTTTTTTGAAAAAATAGTTAGGATTTTTAATGATTAACTCATAATCGGGATAATTTAACACTTTTTTGACTACCTCGCAAACATCCCAACCAGAACCATCAGCAGAGTCATCAAATAATAAATAACCCCCCGGAACGAGAAAGCGATCGCAATGGCAAAAATCTTGATAAGCTTGACCATAGGAATGATCGCCATCAATGTAGGCAAAACCAATACCACCCCCCAAGGTAATCGAGCGTCCGAAAACATCCGATAAAGACTGATTCGCAGCCCAAGCCTCGAAAAAGCGATCGGAAAATAGCTCTAAAAGATAAGGTAGATCGAAATTACTAAAATATTCAAGATTGTGCAGACATCGACTTTTGATAAATTGGCGTAATTCCTTGCTGGATAAAGGTTTCGCGGCAGGTAAATCTTCGCGCATTGTATCGTTCATATCTACAAAATACCAAGGATCGATGGTTATTAGCCGATTTTGGCGTTGATAAAGCGCTTTATAATAAGTCATCGCATTTGCAGATAAACCGCCATAAGTGCCAATTTCAACAATCGGGTAAGAATCGGGTAAATTTCTGATAGCAAAATCAAAACAATAGAGATTTCCTGGCTCTAAAAAACCGATATTCATGCGGGTTAACCAGGTGATATATTCATCAGAAATATCAATAACTTTTTCTCGTTGCCAAACTAAACTGAGAGTATTAAAAAAAGAAAACATTTTGGTATTTTGCCTAAAATTATAAAAGCATTAACTTGGTAGACCTACACTGAAATCGCGTCCAATTAGGGATCGAAAGAAAAACTTATAGCATCTGCTAGGGTAGGGGCGAGGAAGTATCAAGCCAATAAAGGGTTTCACAAGCCTGAATTAGTGCATCTCGTCGAACATTGACTTGGGGAAACCAACGAACGTAATGCTTAAAGCGATCGCCCCTGGATTCTAAATCGTGACAATATAATGCTTCTTGGGCTTTCCAAATGGTGATATTCGCGGCCAAAAGTTCGTAAATCGCTGCTTCCCACGTAGGAACGTGGATATCTGCTTGATGTCGGGTTAATTTGGAGTTTAGGGCGCTTTTGGCCCGAGGGGCTTGGGCGAGAGTGGCAATAATATCGAGGGTTTGGGTTTTGTAGAGGCGTTGCGCTTTTTCTTCGTCTTGGTTTTGGTTTCGCAGACACCATTCTTTGATGGTTAAAATACTGAGGCGATCGCTGAGTAACCCAACAGTATTCAAACCCACAAATTCGGGAGGGGTTTGGGGGGGGGGATCGGGACGATGAAGGGATTGTAGGGTCGCGATCGCCTCCTCGCGATAATCATCTAATGCTGCCTGTAACTGGGACTGAGACGACCAGCGATCGCCGACCTGTTGCAAAAAGCTGTAGTAAGCCGCAGCAAGCTGACGAAAATACTCAAAGCGTTGGGACATGGCGATTGTGGGTGTGCAAACACATTTTCAAGTGATTCGAGCAAGCGGTTTCGATCTCTTGGTTGTGATCGTCTATGCGTCCCCAACGCCTCAACCAACGTCGTTCCGCATTAAAAACTCCAAAGTGTTCGTAACCTCGCACCCGAGACATCCGTGCAAAAATCAACGGATTGTAGAGATCGAAACCTGCTACTGAACAGTCACATAATTGTACAAAATGACAGCCAAAGACGAGGGCTACTTCTGCTGATCCCGATGCTGGTGCAGCATGAAGTAAGGAATAATTAGCGACGTTCGCGATCGTTTTTAAATCGCGATGGGGTGACTGAAACCGGATTGTATTTTCAGGTAATTTTCGCGGATAAAAATCCGAAATGACAACGAATTTTATGCCCAGTTTATTCGCCCAATTTTTAAAGAGTTGAATGTGCCACGGTTGCGTATTGCGTTGGGGATTGTGGCGATCGTGACGGTCAAATAAGGAAATATAATGTCCTTCAACCAAGGGAGAACCCACATCAAAAGTCGGTTGGGTTCTAGCGAGTCGATTGACTGCTAAATGCCAATAGCGACCATATTTTTTTTGAAACTTGAGTTTCGCGAAATAATAGCCATTAGAATAGCCTCCTAGGGTCATACCGCAAGACACCCAATAAGGACCTAATCGCGCTTTAATATTGGGGAGTTTTGGGAGGGCGCGATCGTGGTCATTTCTGGTGAGCCAGTTAAAGCGATTTTCTCCTGTGGTAAAGCGATTTTTATTCCAATCTGCTTTGATTTTAGGGCTAACTAACTCAATTTGATCGTGTGAAATATTGCTATAAAGAATACCGCAACCCTCCCAAGTTAAAGCAATCACGCGGCAATAATTATGATGTTTATCATAAAATTTTCCGCCTAAAGATTGTGACAATAAAACTTCATTGCCCATTTCTCCTGAGATAAAATCAATAATTGCTTTTGGCTCGTCAATTCCTGCGGTAATTTCGTATATTTCAGCTAAGGTATGGGCAATGTATTGCGTCATAACTGATTCGAGGTGGAATTATTAATAATTATAGTGGTTTTCAAGTTGATAGACTACAGTAGCAGCAGCGAATAAACCATCCAGACAGCACAGCGCCTGCCTGTGATTGTAGAACATCTGTGCCGATGCGATGCGGATATCATCGCGCTACAAGAAGCGACGCCACCCTTGCTAGACGTGTTGTTAAACTGAAGTTCCCCCCATCCCGATTGGTGATAGAAGTCGAAAGCCCGACTATGTAAGCGTTTGAGCCAATTACTCCTCTCAATTCGTACCCATGTATATTTAAGATTTTCTTAATACTCTTGGGGAAAAATCTGTGAG
>NZ_JAVJQP010000200.1:0-25895 GCF_040218875.1 Coleofasciculus sp. D1-CHI-01 | reverse complement strand
GAATTACTCGAAGGTAAGGTACTTCCGGGTATTGCCGCATTGGACGACGCTTGATGATGTCATTGCACGTCTCTACCTGATTGATGAATAAGGGCGGGTTTTGTTGTTGATTTATCGGTGGGGAGGGCGGGTTTTGTTGTTGATTTATCGGTGGGGAGGGCGGGTTTTGTTGTTGATTTATCGGTGGGGAGGGCGGGTTTTGTTGTTGATTTATCGGTGAATAGCTGAATTTAGTCCCTAAACCCGCCCCTACAGATTCCCTAAACCCGCCCCTACAGATTCCCTAAACCCGCCCCTACAGATTCCCTAAACCCGCCCCTACAGATTCCCTAACTTACACCGCTATCAGGGAAAATGTATCATTGCTTCCCCTGCTCCCTCTGCTTCCCCTGCTTCCCCTGCTCCCTCTGCTTCCCCTGCTTCCCCTGCTCCCTCTGCTTCCCCTGCTTCCCCTGCTCCCTCTGCTTCCCCTGCTTCCCCTGCTTCCCCTGCTTCCCCTGCTTCCCCTGCTTCCCCTGCTCTCTACCCCCCACAACACTTATTCAGCAGCCCCTAATTATTGGTAGTACTGAGAACTTCGACTAAAGCCTGATAAGCTGGTTTGGGACGATAAGATTTATCAAAAATTAAGGGCAAGTCTGGCTGACCGACAAAGCCGGGAATCCAGGTAAATTTATCAGTAAATCCCCAGGTGGCAAATGCGGTACAATTAGGCGCTTTTAGACAGACGCCTAACATATCCTGATACACCTTTGCCTGTTTAACCAATCTCTCTGCCTCGGTTCCTGTACCATTGTGGATTTGCACATCCATTTCAGTAATATGTACCTCTAATCCCAACTCTTCCAACCGCTTGATATTTGCGGCTACATCTTCTGGTTTAGGCGGATTTTTGATGCTTTTGTGCATCTGCAAACCGACACCATGAATAGGTACATTTTTCTCTAGCAAATCCTTAACGAAGGCGTAGATTGCATCAGATTTTTCGCCTAATCCTTCTCCACCATAATCGTTATAAAATAAGAGCGCGTTGGGGTTAGCTTCATGCGCCCAGCGAAATGCTAACTCAACATAGTCTGATCCAATTCCTTGCTGCCAAATGGTTTTTCTGAGAGAATCTTTACCGCCAACGGCTTCATTGACGACATCCCAGGCAGAAATTTCACCTTGATAACGACCAACTACCGTAAAGATATGTCGCCGCAAAATATCTATCAACTCTTCCCGCGTCCACTCGGTTTCAGTTAACCAGTCAGGTAAACTGCGATGCCAAACCAAGGTGTGACCGCGTATCTGCATCTGATGAGCTTTTGCAAAGGTAACGATTTCATCAGCAGCCGTAAAATCATAGCGATCGCGTTCTGGCTGAATCTGCTTAATTTTCATCACATTCTCAGGCGTAACCATGTTGAACTCTTGCGCCAATACCTCCCGATAGGTGGGATCGTTGCGAAGAGCTTTTATTGATACGGCTGCACCTATGTAGATGTTTTGTTCTTGGGCTAAAGCACGCAAGGTTGTATCGCCTGGTTGGGAAATGGCAGGGATAGCAATGAGTAATGTTGCTGTTAATCCTAAGAGAATTAAGGCGCTAAAGCAGAGGATTTTTCTAACCATTTGAATCTGATTTATTTAAGTAATATACTATGGTATAATGCCTATTATACTATCAAGCTAATCATTAAATATTTGTATCAATTTTGTGGACAGTGTAGTTTAGCAGATATCACCAACTGCTAAAATTATTACATTTATCTTATCTCTAAGCGGTAATCAAATACTTTTTCCCTCATACACCTGTTAAACCCGCATTTCTCACAAGTTTTGCCATCTTAGTCCTTGAAACCTTTACCTAGAGGATGTTTCGAGCATTTTTGACCGAACCTAAATTTCGACAGAGTGTTGAAAGCCTTATTGTACCGTCAAGCCAGGTTGTATAAGTCTTTGGACAATTGTGGTGAGAAATCCGGGATCAGTAATAGACCTATAACATCTAATCAAGGATAGACCCATGACATCTAATAACGGCTGGCAATTTTGGATCGATCGCGGTGGCACATTTACCGATATTGTGGCGCGTCGCCCCGATGGGCAATTAGTCATTCATAAGCTACTCTCAGAAAACCCCGATCGCTACACTGATGCGCCAGTACAGGGAATTCGCGAAGTGATGGGACTTTCCGCCGATGCAGCGATTCCCACCGAACAGATTGACGCCGTGAAAATGGGGACAACCGTAGCCACGAATGCGTTACTAGAGAGAAAAGGCGATCGCACTGTTCTAATGATCACCAAAGGCTTCCGAGATGCTCTCCGCATCGGCTATCAAAACCGCCCCGATATATTTGCCCGTGAGATTATCTTGCCAGAAATGCTTTACGAACGGGTGATTGAAGTCGAGGAACGCTACAGCGCCCACGGCGAGGAATTCATTCCGGTGCAGATAGACGCCACTCGCCAAGCGTTACAAGCCGCTTATGATAACGGAATTCGCAGTTGTGCCATTGTCTTAATGCATGGCTATCGCTATCCCAGCCACGAACAAGAACTTGCCAACTTAGCCAGTGCGATCGGATTTACTCAAATCTCAGTTTCCCATGACGTCACACCATTGATGAAAATAGTTAGTCGGGGTGACACTACTGTTGTCGATGCCTATTTATCCCCGATTCTGCGGCGGTATGTTGACCAAGTTTCCAGTCAGTTAGCCGGAGAAAGAAACAATCAACACTCAACACTCAACACTCAACAATCCATTCGATTAATGTTCATGCAGTCCAACGGTGGACTCACAGACGCCCGCACATTTCAGGGAAAAGACAGTATTTTATCCGGTCCAGCGGGGGGTATTGTTGGCGCAGTACAAACCAGTCAATTAGCCGGATTTGATCAGATTATCAGTTTTGATATGGGCGGAACCTCTACCGATGTCGCCCATTACAACGGCGAATACGAACGCACCTTTGAAACCGAGATTGCGGGGGTTCGATTACGCACACCCATGATGTCCATTCATACCGTAGCGGCGGGTGGCGGTTCAATCGTAAAATTTGATGGGGCGCGGTATCGAGTTGGACCCGAATCGGCGGGGGCAAATCCGGGTCCTGCTGCTTATTCTAAGGGGGGTCCATTAACCGTAACCGATTGCAATGTCATGGTGGGTAAATTACAGCCGGAGTTCTTTCCGAAAGTCTTTGGACTTGATGGCAATTTACCCTTAAATGACCAGGTGGTGCGAGATAAATTTAGTCAATTGGCGGCAGATATTGGAGATAACCGCACACCCGAAGCCGTCGCCGCCGGCTTCTTAGCCATTGCCGTCGAAAAAATGGCAAATGCGATCAAAAAAATCTCCTTACAACGAGGTTATGACGTATCCAACTATACCTTGTGTTGCTTTGGCGGCGCAGGGGGACAACACGCCTGCTTAATTGCTGATGCGTTGGGGATGAAGCAAGTATTTCTTCATCCTTATGCGGGGGTATTATCGGCTTACGGGATGGGATTGGCAGATGTGCGAACATTGCGGGAACGTTCGGTAGAAGCCAAATTAACCGAGAAATTGCTATCGGTAGGAACACCAGATATTGCCCCATTGGAGGAAATATTCACCGAGTTAATAGCCAGCGGACAAGAAGAAATTGCCACGACTCAGATCGGAGAATCCACGCCAATTGATAGTGAAATTATTCGCAAAGCCCATTTGAAATATCAGGGAACCGACTCACCATTAATTATCGATTTCGGTAGCGTGGCTGAAATGCGACAGCAATTTGAGGAGGCGCATCGGCAACGATATGGTTTTGTTGTCGAAGAGAAAGCCCTAATTGTGGACTCGGTATCGGTGGAAGTAATCCAGCCAATGGATGTGCCAGAAGAACCCGTGATTCAGCGTCACCGATCACAACCGCCGCAACCTGTCGCTAAAGTGCAGATGTATACTGCCGATGCATGGCAGGAAACCCCTGTATTTAAGCGAGACGAGTTACAACCTGGAGACTCTATTGCCGCCCCGGCATTAATTATTGAAACAACGGGAACCAATGTCATTGAACCGGGTTGGCAAGCCGAAGTAACCGAACGGAATCATTTAATTTTAAAGAAAACCAAACCATCAAAAGTCAACAATCAACAATCAACAATCAACAATCAACAATCCAACCTTTACCACCCTGATCCGGTGACGCTGGAAATCTTTAATAATCTATTCCGTTCCATAGCTGAACAAATGGGAACTACCCTGCAAAATACCAGTTACTCCGTCAATATCAAAGAACGCTTAGATTTTTCCTGTGCTATTTTTGATGGACAAGGACAACTCGTTGCTAATGCCCCTCATATTCCCGTGCATTTAGGTTCAATGAGTGAAAGCGTTCGCAGTTTAATTGAGGCGTATGGCGATAGTCTCCAACCGGGAGATGTTTATGCGATTAATAATCCCTATAATGGTGGGACACACTTACCTGATGTCACGGTAATTACCCCAGTTTTTCTAGGCGAAAGCGGGATTACCGATACGATTGATCAAACGAGCAAATCTTCGACAAAACCCACAAATACATCCTCCCTTGACTTAAATAAACCCCCCTTTCAAAGGGGGGCGAGGGGGGATAAAAATCCGTCACCCTTGTTCTACGTCGCCTCACGGGGACACCATGCGGACATTGGCGGAATTACTCCCGGTTCGATGCCACCGGATAGCACAACTGTAGACGAAGAAGGAGTATTACTCGATAATTTTAAGGTAGTAGAATCCGGACGTTTCCGCGAAAAAGAATTATCCGAATTACTCCTATCTGGCACGTATCCGGTACGAAATATTACCCAAAATATCGCCGACTTACAAGCCCAAATTGCTGCCAATGAAAAAGGCGTGCAAGAGTTGCGGCGAATGGTGAAACAGTCGGGATTAGACACCGTACAAGCCTATATGGGTCACGTCCAAAATAATGCCGAAGAGTCGGTGCGATGTGTCATTGATGTGCTCAAAGATGGCAACTTTACCTATAACTTAGATACAGGCGGACAGATTCAAGTTGCCATTCGTATTGACCGGGACAATCGCCGTGCCACGATTGATTTTACCGGGACATCCGCCCAGTTATCGAATAACTTTAATGCCCCGGCTGCGGTATGTAAAGCGGCGGTTCTCTATGTCTTCCGAACTTTAGTCGATGATGATATTCCCCTGAATGCTGGATGTCTTAAACCCCTCGATATAATTATTCCCGAAGGCTGTCTATTAAATCCCGATTATCCGGCGGCGGTTGTGGCGGGGAATGTGGAAACATCCCAGGTGATTACCGATGCGCTATATGGGGCTTTAGGGGTAATGGCAGCATCTCAAGGGACGATGAATAATTTTACCTTTGGTAATGAAAATTATCAATATTATGAAACCATTTGTGGTGGTTCTGGTGCTGGAATAGAGTTTAATGGCGCAGATGCAGTACATACCCACATGACCAATTCTCGTTTAACGGACCCAGAAGTTTTAGAATGGCGGTTTCCGGTAGTATTAGAACAGTTTGGGATTCGCGGAAATAGTGGTGGAAAGGGGAAGCATTGTGGAGGGAATGGTGTAATTCGGCGGATACGGTTTTTGCAACCGATGACAGCCGCAATGTTATCGGGACATCGAGTTGTTGCACCCTTTGGATTACAGGGGGGTGAAACGGGTGCTGTGGGGAAGAATTATGTGGAACGTCAGGATGGAACGGTTGAGGAATTAGGAAATACAGCGGTTGTGGAAATGGATGCGGGAGATGTGTTTGTGATTGAGACGCCTGGGGGTGGAGGATTTGGCAGTTCTGAATGAACCACCAAACCGTAGTGCAAGAAGGCAGAAATAACGCCAGCAGCTACTATCTCCCCCAGCTTCCAGACGTAGCATGCTACGTCTCTACATAGCTTCCCCCGCTCCCCCTACTTTTCACTCTAGGTTGACACCAATGACGCTCCGTGCGCCCAACAAAACCGAAAACTACAAAATTCAGTTCAAACTGCCATAAAATGCGTACTCTGCTTCGGGTCCAGAAACATTCAAACGCCAACTATCAAATTGTTCCGAACTCATACATCTATTTCCCGTACTCTGTAAGATGAGTTTGAACCGGGTATTATCAGTTATTCCCGGAGCAAAAATCCCGTTACCAGAAAGTTTCCCCTCAGCGCGGTATTCTTTGTAAACAGTAACGGGTCTTTCCAATTGACTACCGAGAGAACTGCGAAAATGAGTCACAGTTGGGGGATAGGAGAAGGAAAGATTTCCGGTTCGCCCTTGGTCATCAGTGAACTGGAAATTCCAATTTCTGCCATTGATTGATCGTGATATTGTATAAGGAGGTGATGGCTCACCCAGTCCTTCAATAATGCTTAATCCCGCAGGAGTCATGTAAAGTTCGGCTTGGGAGGCAAATTGGAGTTCATTGAAGGTTTTGAGTTCGTAGTCTCCGACGTCTTGCGAGTATTGATCCCAGGTTCCTGCATCAACACAACAGGCGCAGGCGGATGCTGGCTGCGGTTGCGGTGCAAATAGGTAAGTTAGGATAGCAAACGTTACCAGTAGAATGCCGTAGATTAAATTTCGTCTCATCCGATATTCAGCCTCTAATTTGACAATAGAGTTAAATTAGAGGCTGAAACGATTGAGGTCAACCTACCTCAGAGGGAGATGTGTAAATTTAGGTTTGACTCAAGGTTGAGCCAGTTTTCGTGCAAAATAGCTGCGATTGTAATGCGGACGATAATTCAGCCTTAAATTGATACCCTTAGAAATAGAACGGCTTGTTACTATTAACGTTAGGGCGCACGTCTGTGCGCCCCTACGATTAACTATAAAAGGTTGCCTGATGATTTTACTTGACATGAGATAGTCAACGTCTTGTCATAAACAACCTTTTGTCTTCTGTGAGTTCGTGTTACTCGACTACCGAGTCAAGATCAGTCTCTGAGTCAAAAGTGGATTCTTCTTCTATAACTTCGTCCTCAGTTGCCGCTTCAAAATTGAGCATAGCATTCCAGGTTTGGCGACCGATAATGCCATCGGCAAACAAGCCCTGATCCTCTTGGAATTCGCTTACGGCTGCACCTGTTCTTGAACCATATACACTGACTATATTTCTAAGCTATATAAATTTTTGAGAAGTAACATGGATCTTAAGTCAGACTTATAAGTGACTCATTTTAAATCCTAAGTAAGGAGCATTATGACTGTAAAACTAGCCTAAAGTAAGATGCTTTCTTATCAAAACCAAGCTATTATACTTTCTTCATACTGATAGGTTATATTATTAATTATTTTAACAGTATAACTACTCACTCAAGCTGTGGTTCAGGATTAGATTTGAGTTGAAGAAAATGTCGAATCCTTTGCTGATATTCTTTGCCAGCTACAGTAGCCACATTATCATGATCCGCATCAGGAACCAGGAAGAGTTGTTTTGAACCTGTTATAGTATCAAATAAAACTTGGCTCATGTAAGCAGGTACAACGGGGTCATTTGTGCCATGAATTAAAAGAATCGGCATTTTAAGAGAACGAACTTTGCTTTTCGAGTTAAACTTTTGCGTTAGTAGCAAATCAGCCGGAAATAAAGCATAGATTCTCTGATGATCGACCATATCCCGCATTGAGGTAAATGTACTTTCCAAAATCAAACCCTGAATGCTGGGATTTTTCACCGCTAAATCGATCGCGATCGCGCCCCCTAGAGATTGACCATATACGACAATATTCTGGGGCGGAATACCCTGTTTCTGCACCAGATAATCCCACGCCGCTTGAGCATCTTGATAAACTTGGGTTTCAGTGGGAAATTTACCCTCACTTTGACCATATCCTCGATAGTCAATTAACAGGATATCCAAACCCAATTGGTGAAATTCCATGGCACGTTCAACATTCGCGCCGATATTCTCCCCATTCCCATGTAAATACAGCAGTACCCCGGTTTTGGGTGAGGTGGCGGGAATCCACCACCCATGGAGACGTTCTGGCTGATCAGGAGACACAGGTATCCACACCTCCTGATAACTTAAGCCCAAGTCTTCTGGTGTAGTTTTAATGGTCTTAGAGGGAACAAAAACTAGCCGATTTTGCCCTAACAAGATAGAGATACAGGCTAACAGATAAACGATGGCGACAATTCCGGTGAGGATTAGAAAACCCTTTCCCAGAAGGAAACTATTATAATTATTCATTACCAAAACGACTACAAACTTGACCTAATGCTATTTTTGAATAACTCTTCTCAAGCAGGGCGGGTTTAGTCAAGTTATCGGTTTTCTCAAGAACGTTATCGGTTAAACCCGCCCCTACCCATTATCTCTCCTTGCACCCAGACGTTCCACGCCTAGGAGTCTCTACAACCCCTGCTCTCCGAACCTTTGTTCTCTCGTTCCGCCTGAGAATGCTCCTCTGGAAGCTTTGCCTCTCTATTTAAGCGGTGGTTGCTGGAGATGCCAATTCGTAGACTGTTCGTAAGCGTAAGCGACTTGAAATACCTGTTCTTCGCCCAATACTTTCCCAATGAGTTGCATCCCAATGGGTAATCCTTGGTGATCAAATCCACAAGGAATACTCATTCCTGGTAATCCTGACAAGTTGACGGGAATTGTCATTAAGTCCGATAAGTACATGGTTAACGGATCAGAGATTTTTTCTCCGGCTTTAAATGGAGGAGTTGGGGCGGTGGGACAAACTAAAACATCCACCTTTTCAAAGGCTTGCTCGAAGTCTTGCTTAATTAGGGTACGAACTTTTTGCGCTTTGAGGTAATAGGCGTCATAATAGCCAGCGGATAGAGCATAGGTTCCCAACATAATCCGGCGCTTGACTTCCGCCCCGAACCCGGCTGCACGAGTTTTCTTGTACATTTCCAAAAGATTTTCGGCTTCTGGCGTGCGAAACCCATATTTGACGCCATCGTAGCGAGCTAGGTTGGCTGAGGCTTCGCTGGGAGCAATAATATAGTAGGCGGGCAACCCATAGCGAAATCGGGGACAAGAAATTTCTTGTACTTCAGCACCTAGGCTTTTGAGTTGATCAATGGCTTTTTGAACGGTTTTGGCAATGACTGGATCTAAGCCTTCACCAAAGGTTTCTTTAATAATGCCAATTTTAAGACCTTTGGATTTTAAATCAGGTTGCAGGGACTTGGTGTAGTCGGGAATCTCCAGCTTGAGACTGGTGGAGTCATTCGGATCATAGCCTGCGATCGCATTCAGCAAAATCGCCGCATCTTCTACCGAACGTCCAAAGGGACCAATTTGATCCAACGACGACGCATAAGCGACTAAACCATAACGAGACACTAACCCATAAGTGGGTTTCATGCCAACAATCCCGCAGAATGATGCAGGTAGACGAATCGATCCCCCTGTATCCGAACCGATCGCAACCACACATTCGCTAGCCGCAACCGCCGTAGCTGAACCCCCAGAGGAACCCCCAGGAACGCGAGATAAGTCCCATGGATTCGCTGTTTGTTGATAACTAGAGGTTTCGCAGGAACTCCCCATGGCAAATTCATCCAAATTAGTTTTGCCCACCATGACAGCCCCCGCATCCTTAAGTTTTTGAGTCACGGTAGACTCATACGGTGGGACAAAGTTTTCCAGGATACGAGAGGCGCAGGTGGTGGGAATACCTTTGGTACACATATTATCTTTGATGCCAATCGGAATCCCCGCCAACATGCCAATCTCTTCCCCCGCTGCGATTTTGGCATCCACTTGACGCGCCTGTTCAAGGGCATAGTCGGCTGTAATATGCAAAAAGCTATGGATTTTCGGTTCTAGCGCCTGAATGCGATCGAGGGCGTCTTGCGTGATTTCAACACTGGTGCGTTCTTTGTCGATAAGTTGTTGGTGCAGCTCACGAATGGATGCCATGCTTGTACCTATTTATACTGATTTACCATGTTTGCCTTTCGTATTTTGGCAAAAATTCACCGAAAAAGGGGTTTGGTGACAAAAAGGGGTTTGGAAACCAAAAGGGGTTTGGAAACCAAAAGGGGTTTGGAGACCAAAAGGGGTTTGGAGACCAAACCCCTACTTCTGTTGCGCCTGATAGGTCAAAAATTGTTGCAAAACTCCCACTGTTTCAAAATGATAAGCGGGCAATAGGGGGCTGATATTAATATCGGTGCGGTAAATGCTGAAAATTACCCAGTTTTGTCGTTCTGTCTGCTGCTCAATAATTTGCTGAATTTGGGGGCTTCCCGTATCTACCAGGGATTGGCATTGACGTTTGAGGAATTCTGGATCAGGATTGAGAAATTCCAATTGCTTGGGGGTTTGAGTGCAGACTTCATCTTTGAGGTAGGTGCTGAGTTGTTCGACGGCGTACTCCTCATAAGCCTCCTTACCCGGATTCATCCATGCCAATCCCACTCCTAGCACAACTAGCGCTGTTCCACCCAATACCGTAATAATTTTTAACGATTTCATGTCACTCCGTCAAGCCTCCATGGGTTATGACTTTCGCCTCTAACGTATGAGTTCCGGTAAATTGCCAATAAATACTGTTGCAACTCACCGACTTGATGCTATACTAAAAAACTGTATGGCGAGCGTAGCCAAGGGGTTAAGGCAGTGGATTGTGGTTCCACCATTCGTGGGTTCGAGTCCCATCGTTCGCCCTGAAAGTAAAATCATCTCAGTCCTGATGTACGATGCTTATCGTTAAGCTTTATCCTGTAAGGGTTTAAGCGACGATAGGTTCAACGCTTACTGGGAAAAATTCTGCTTCGATGGCTGAAGCTCTATAAAACGGTGTAGGGATTAGGACCTAGAACTCCGATGGTGGTTACACTATCTTAGCTGTTGCCATGAAGGTCTGAAGGGAGAATGTCAGGGAACGTACATAATGTTCAAGCGTTTATATACTTCCCACGGGAGCGAGTTTGTCATTAAATCCAGATTTTGTCAAAAAAATACCCCGTTCTCTCTCCCAGAGTATGCCAGTCAGTGACAT
This sequence comes from Coleofasciculus sp. D1-CHI-01, assembly GCF_040218875.1. Taxonomy (NCBI): domain Bacteria; kingdom Bacillati; phylum Cyanobacteriota; class Cyanophyceae; order Coleofasciculales; family Coleofasciculaceae; genus Coleofasciculus; species Coleofasciculus sp. D1-CHI-01. Next base: position 14,917 of record NZ_JAVJQP010000200.1, on the reverse strand, counting down.
TCTACTTAATTTTGTCAAAAAAATACCCCGTTCTCTCTTCCAGAGTAAGAACGAGGAAATTGTGAGTGGCAATAAATCACCAAAATCAATTCAATAACTTAGCTGTTCCGCTAATCAGCAAGGTAAGTGGAAAAAAAGTGATACACTTATATCCATGTTTATCTTTAAAATAGCTAAGTCAAAATGTTGTTTTTGTTATGAATTAAATTTGTGCTTTTATGGGTTGAACAAATACATGGGAAATATTGTATTTGCATCCCAAGAATTGTACGGTATGCTTACCTTTATCTTCGGGAACACCTCGATAAACTAATCCTGATTTATCCTGGGGGGCTAAATCCATCGCCGTCCGGTGAACCATATAGTAACTTCCACGGAATTTTGCGACCTCACCTGTGTCAACAATTTTAAATTGAACAGGCTTTTTTTCGTAAGAGACACCGCGATAGCAAAACTTCATTGTTTTTTATTGAATTCATAAACTTTCATCTATCATATACAGCTAACAATTCTCTTGATTGTGATGAATGAATCATTTTATGGTGATTTTTATCACGTCATTTCTGGTTGAAACGTGAAGCGCGACAGCCGATACCTTATCTAAAATTTATCACCTTTCAATAGTATAAATCATTTGTGAACAAACAACCTTTTCTCAGCAAGCATTCCACCCCTGTTTTTATTCACAATTCATTTAAACGGATTGGACAATATCACTGTGGGTGGGGTAGTTATATCGGTTCAAACTGTGCGATCGCGGCTTGAACAACCCCAGCACAAGCTTCATACTGCGCCAAGTTTACCCCCAAGCTCAAAGTAGTTGTCTGTCGTTCCCACTCATATCCCAGTTCAACACCGATTAGATAAGGGAGTACATTCACAGTTGCGCCTGTGTCTAGTCAACCGGATGTGGCGACAGACTGTTGCTGATAAAGCAGGTTGATGGGTAAATACAGCAGTTTGCTCTGCTATGCGGTACATTGTCGATCCCCCTAAATCCCCGTGCAATAAAAGCGAAGCATCCTCTGTCCTCCCCCCTCTTGTAGGGGGGAACGAGGGGGGTAAGGGGGACTTTGAGCTACTGTACTTTATTACAGCGCAAAGAGCTGTATGGACGAAAGCCAGCTTCACCGAGTACCACATCAGCAGAGAGAGATAAAAGGATATCGCTGGGCGTTAAGCTGTCATGCATTTAAATTGGGAATGGGTAGCGAGCAAGATGCAAAGCCTGCGGCATGGCTTCGCTTAACGCACTGAACGTGATTTCGCCATTATTGACATTAAGGTTTAAATGCCGAACAGCAGTTTATCGGGTAGCGGAATTAGAGAATATCTATTAATGTATAATATCTTATTGACTCACTTCATTTTATTTGTTTGGGAAATGTCCGATGAGTCAAGAGCCAAGGATCATCCGGCGGAGCTTTGCAGTCTTTACGAAAATTACGATCGCTAAACTGGCGTATAATTTCACCGCCAATGAACTGGGTATTCATCAAAAAACTCCCAAGAGCTAAACGGGAAAAATCTTTGGCTTTATACCGACTTTCAACATAGTCTGGAAGTTGCTTAACGGCGAATAATACAGTTTTTTGATCGAGGTTTGGTAACTGTTGAGCAGTTTTATCTACCAAGTTTTCCAGGTTGTGTCCATAACCCTGTTTCTTGCTTTTCAAAGTTTCCTCATTAATCCCTTTAGCCATAAGAGCGCCCTTTAATAGCAGTTCTGTCGATATACAACAATTTTGGATTACAGCATATTTATTGAATGAACCTAATACCGTCGCGGCCGCTGCCTCAAGTTGCTGTTTGGCTATAAACCACCATTCCACCGTTTTACTAGGGAGTTTACTTATTTTATTAATGTCATCAAGTCCATACACAAAATCCAGAATATCAATGACTTGATCAAAGAAAGCAAACCCAGATTGTTGATCATTAAACAGCCATTGTTTTTGCTTCTCAGGTACATCTATGAAATCCACTGGGTTGATTGCAGGTAAGCCAAAATTGTATGGAATGCGTATAGGAAAAAATACATCCCGGAACATAAAGGCTCCTATATGCATAGGCGGCTTATGAAGATCGGAGGAACGATATAATTCGCTGTATATTTGATTAACGGCGTTGAAAAGTGGATCGTTTTCAAGAGTAGTGCTACTACCAGGGTGCAAACGCTGTGCAATTCTCATGTACGCCATCATAGGACGTTGCCAGGGTTCTGCTCCCTCTTGAATTAGTTTGTCATCTACTTCAATGATAAGCTTCAACAACTCATTTTTTTCTGTCACTTCTACACTTAAACTAGAAACTTATGCCACTATGTTACACAATTCTAGGCGTTAAAAACCCAACAATTCGATGTAAAGGTTGGTGGGCAATGCCCACCCTACGGTATGTCAAGGGTTGTGGCGACTCCAAAATGCAAATTTTCAGTGCTATTCTACTTAGGTGAGGGCGCAAGCCTTGCGCCCCTACGTTTGGGTGTATCGTTAGCACTTGAAAGCCGCTACAGAGTTTTCTGCGTTAGGTAAGGTGGGAGCGATCACGTCATTGATTATTGTGCTACTGTTTTTCAGAAGTTCTAGCATCGATTTCGATTACTGGACTACTGTTCTAGAGCGTCAGTCGGCGTAATAGCAGTTAGCGGTGGGTAATACAAATTTGGGTTGATTACCTCCTTTATAATCCAGTCCGCGCAGGCGGACTTTGTTTGTGTAGCAGTGATTTTAATCGCCGTGACAAACAAGGGATACTGATACTCTAGAAATTGCGCTCGATCGCTCGATTCAGATTCCACGCCGCACTAATTAAAGATACATGGGTAAACGCCTGAGGAAAATTCCCCAACGCTTCACCACTTGATCCCGTTTCCTCCGCATACAATCCTAAATGGTTGGCATAACTAAGCATCTGCTCAAAAATCAGTCGAGCGCGATCAAGTCGCTTTGTGTCTACTTTTCCCGCCCTTGTCAACGCCTCAACTAGCCAGAATGTACAGAGATTAAACGTTCCTTCTGTTCCTGAAAGACCATCCGGCGCTTCTTCGGGGTTATACCGATACACTAAACTATCGGAAACCAGTCCTCCTATTTCTGGGGGGGAATTAATCGCATCCAGGGTTTTCAACATGCGAGGATCAGTGGGAGACATGAAGAAAATTAAGGGCATAATCAGATTACTGGCATCTAGGGACGTGCTACCGTAATATTGAACAAAAGCTTGACGCTCCTCACTCCATCCCTTCGCCATAATTTCTTCATAGATGCGATCGCGTTCCTTGAGCCATCGCTGGTGATCTGCTGGCAATGAGCGCTTTTGAGCCAAACGCAAACCACGATCCAGCGCAACCCAACACATGAGATTAGAATAAATATAATCCTTACGTCCCCCGCGTGTTTCCCAGATTCCTTCATCTTGGCGTTGCCAATTATCGCAAACCCAATTGAGTAACCGCCGGAGGGATAGCCACAAGTCATAGGAAATCGGGGTGCCATATTTGTTGAACAAATATACCGAGTCCATTAACTCGCCATAAATATCAAGCTGTAACTGCTTATAAGCCCCATTGCCAATCCGAACCGGGTAAGATCCCTTATATCCCTCAAGATGATCCAGAATCTGTTCATCAAGATCATGATAACCATCAATCCCATACATAATCTGCAATGGATCATCTGAATCCAACTCCTGACAGCGATTTTCCAAGAAGAGCATAAACTGGGCGGCTTCCTCAGTAAACCCGATACGGAGTAGGGCATACAGAGTAAAGGATGCATCTCGAATCCAGGTATAGCGGTAATCCCAATTTCGGGAACCACCAATCATTTCCGGTAAGCTACACGTCGGTGCAGCTATAATTGCCCCCGTGGGTTCGTAGGTGAGCAATTTCAAGGTTAAGGCGGAACGTTCCACCGTCTCGCGCCATCGACCTTCATAAGTACATTTGCCAATCCAGCGTCGCCAATACGCCACCGTATCGTCAAAGAGTTGAATCGCTTCTTGATGGCGCAGGGGCAAACTACAACCCCCATCCTGGTCAGTTTCTTGCAGCACAAAAACGGCGGTTTGTCCAGACTCTAACGTAAATTCGGTGAAGACACCGCATTCATTTTGTTTTAAAGGAACATCCGTCACCAATCCCAAACTCAGAGACGGTGACTTAAAACACGCCCCCGTGGAGGAGAGAATCGTCTCGTGGCGATCGCGGGCATAATTAAAAGCAGGATAGCACTCTAAGCGAAACTTCATTTGGCAGCGAACGACTCTAACTTGCCGCACTAACCAGTGATACCCTTGCTGATTCACTGGCATACCCACAGGCATAAAATCAATAATCTCACCCACCCCACAAGACGCCAGGAAGCGAGTCACCAACACATTCGTTTCGGGCCAATATAACTGTTTATGAGTGACACCATCCACACAGGGAGCAATCTTAAAATGCCCCCCTTTCTCAGCATCCAGTAACGCGGCAAAAACACTCGGAGAATCGTGTCTGGGAAAGCAAAACCAGTCAATTGAACCTCCTAAGCCAACTAAGGCTGTGGTGTGCATATTGCCGATAATGCCGTAATTCTCGATAGATTGATATGCCATTGAATTATGAATGTTTAATGTTCAATTTTGAAGTTTAATTCACCGTCCCTTAATCAAGGAAAAATGACGTAGCTTGCTTCTCGATGAAAGCGAGTATGACAAATGACGAATGACATAAGACTATTCCCCAATTTCCGCCAATTCCAACCAACGTTCTGTGGCTGTATCAATAGTATGAGTCAAGGTTTCTAATTTCTGATAAAGTTCCTGCACCTGATCCACTTTACCAGGAGATGAATTATACAGCGCTTTCTCCACCTCTGCCTTCTCCGCTTCCAGTTGGGGAATTTTATCCTCTAATTCTTCAAACTCGCGCCGTTCCCAATTAGAAAGCCGACGCGGTTTTCCATTACCAGACGATTGCGTTTTCAGCGTTTCCCCATTTGCCGAGTTTTCTGATTTCTGTTGCAACTTAGCACTGGCTTCAGCCGCTGCTGCTGCTTCCGCTTCCTTGTAATCCAGATACACAGAATAGTTACCCGGATACTGACGCAGAATCCCATCTGATTCTAAGGCAAAAATTTTGTTGACCGTTCGATCTAAAAAATAGCGATCGTGAGATACCACAATCACAGAGCCATTGAAATTTTCCAGGTAATCTTCCAATACCGAAAGCGTTTGTACATCTAAATCATTGGTCGGTTCGTCCAAAATTAGCACATTGGGAGCGCTCATCAAGACACGTAACAAAAATAGGCGGCGCTTTTCTCCTCCAGACAGTTTATGAATGGGAATATATTGTTGATTCGGTGGAAACAGAAAACGTTCTAACATTTGTGACGCCGTAATCAGCGTTCCATCGCCAGCTTGCACATATTCTGCCACTTCTTTGAGGTAATCAATCACTCGTTGATCTTGATTGATTGCCATTAGTAAATCATCAGAATGCTGATCAAAATAGCCGATATGAATCGTTGCGCCAATATCCACCTCACCCGAATCCGGCTCAATCCGCCCAGTGATAATATCCATTAGCGTGGATTTACCACTCCCATTTTCGCCAATAATGCCAACGCGATCATCGGGGCTAAATTCGTAGGTAAAGTCTTGGATTAACGTGCGATCGCCATATCCCTTAGAGACATTCTCTAACTCAATTACTTTATTGCCAATCCGACGACTGGCTGTGGAAATATCGACCTTACCTTGAGCCTGTTTAAACTCTTGATCCTGCATCTGATGGATGCGATCAATTCGCGCTTTCTGCTTCGTACTCCGCGCTTTCGGACCTCGTTTCAGCCATTCCAACTCTCGCCGCAATACATTCTGATGTTTCCGTTCTTGACTGACGGCAGTTTCTTCTGCCAGGGCTTTTTTCTCTAAGTAGTAGGCATAGTTGCCATTGTAGGTATAAATATCACCTCGGTCAATTTCAATAATCCGATTGGTGACTTGATCCAAAAAATAGCGATCGTGGGTAATTAAGAGAATGGCTCCCGGATAAGATTTTAAATATCCTTGTAACCATTCCACCGACATGGCATCTAAATGGTTGGTGGGTTCATCCATCAGTAAAACATCGGGTTCTGATAGTAACGCTGTCGCCAAGGCGATGCGCTTCCGGTAACCTCCGGATAAATTACCAATGGGTGTATCAAAGTCTTGAATTCCTAGCTTGGTGAGGATGACTTTGGCACTGGTTTCTAAGTCCCAAGCACCTAGAGTTTCGATGCGCTGTGTCACCTGAGATAAACGTGCCATAACTTGTTTATCGTTTGAATTTCGTGCCAATTTGTGGGATAATTCCTCATAATCCCGGATGAGTCTCATCTGTTCACCACTATCGGCAAAGATCTGTTCTAATACAGTACGATTTTCATCTAAGTCAGGTTGTTGGGGTAAGTAAGCAATTCTCGCGCCGGGATTGACCATAAATTGACCACCATCAATGGGTTCGAGTCCAGCAATCATTTTTAATAGAGTGGATTTACCCGATCCATTCGTACCGATTAAGCCGACTTTATCGGTAGCATCGAGGCTAAAGCTGGCATCTTTGAGGATTTCTTTAATGCCAAAATCTTTTTTAACGGATTGCAGCGTGAAGATACTCATTAATTTTTTAACTTGATCCTATTTCTAAATTTGCCCTATTTATTGATTGATGGGAAAACAGTGTGTGCGTCTCTGCACGTAAAACTGTTTCATGTCATCTGTAGTTGTGTCGTTTGTCTATCATACCTGTAGTTATTGGGACAAAAACCTTACTCTTCTATTCTTTTACCCTTTTACCCCTTCCCCACTCTATACAACCAATGTTACCGGACTTGATATTATCCCTCATCCTTATTTTCACGCTAACACGTTCAAATTAAATTCGCGATCGCAACACAGACAGATCCCCGACAACTCCTACGAAGTCGGGGATCTTGCTTAAGGCTATAGTAAGTTGACACGGATAGCTACGTCTCCTCCCCGATTCTGCTGCACTCGGTTTGTGTCACCTGATGGCGATAGCTAAAGAGTTGTTCGAGTTGCGCGTCTACCCACCAACCCAACAGCCTCTCAACTAGCCATCCTCCCGGTAATCCATATTCAATCCTATCGGTTAAGCGGGTTTTGCCTGCTTCTGGACTAAATTGGTGGCGATGAACCCAATACGCCATCGGTCCTTCCTTCTGTTTATCAGTAAAGATGGAATAGGGTTCGCATTCAATGTGAATCGCTACCCAGCGCAGCGGAATTGGACCAACAAATAGACGAAATTCCGAAATCGCACCCACACCTAACCCACCTTCGCGACGTACAACCTGAACAGGTTGCCAAGGCGGAGTAAGTCGTTCTAGGATATCTTGACGCTCGTGAAAGTTCCAGACAACCTCCACGGGTGCGTCAATGAGCATGGACTTGCGATAGTGCAACATAAAACTATTATCACTGATTTGTCAGGTTGATTCCCAGCGCGTTGAACTTGGCACGATCTAGGGTATCGTGATGTCGTACCCATAAGTTTTGTCTAAGTTCAGTATCAAGTTACACAATACGTCAACGCGATCGCTAACATCTCGTTTCCATACTAAAAACAGCACAGCAAACAGCGTTGAAAACAGGGAATTGGGGGATTTATGACACAGAATTTGACCAAGCTGCAACTCACGAACATTGGCTGGACAGATGGTTTTGCTATTTGGCGAGTCCGGAACCTGAATAATGTCGATATTCAGTATAATTGGGATGTTTATGAAACTGGTCAGGGGGGTCAGGGAATTGCTTTAGCCAAATACGATGTATTTTTCTACACGTCTTTAGTCAGAGGACCAAATACAGCGAGAGTATTAGTCAATGGTATCCAGCAAATGGTTAAATCTGCCCATTTAAACTATGCCTTTTATCACAGTATTGAACCCCTACCTGAACCCATTCCTCCTAGTTTAGAACTCCAGAGTCTTGATCAGAAACAGCTTTGTGTGATGGTTTAGGGATCTGTCAATTAAAATGAGGACAAGGGGATAAGGAAGATAGGGGAGGGTTTCTCAATCACCTGTTTCCCAAATACCAATCACTTATAGCCATGCAACAGTTAGAAAAAAAACTTACACTTGAAGACTTTCTGGCAATGCCAGAATCCGATGTAACCCATGAATTAGTCGAGGGCGAGGCGGTACCAAAGATGTCACCAAAACGATTTCATTCAGCTTTGCAGAAGACATTGTTATTTATCATCGATAAGTGGTGTCAGGGAAAAGGTGAAGTTTACCCAGAATGGGCGATCGCGTTAAAACGTCGCGGTAAAAACTGGGTTCCTGTGCCAGATTTGACCTATATTTCTTATCAGCGACTACCGACAGACGTGATGGAAGATGAACCTTGTCCAGTTCCCCCAGAATTAGCCATTGAAATTATTTCACAGGGACAAACATTTGGCACATTGATGGAGAAAGCCACCGATTATCTAGAAGTGGGAGTCTTACGAGTTTGGGTTGTAGATCCCCACGCCAGAAGTATCACCGTTTTCTATCCCGATGCACCACCGCGAACCTATACGAAAGATATGGTGATCACCGATTCGTTGTTTGAGGGATTGGAATTGACGCCGCAGCAGGTATTTGGGGAAGCCAGATTACCTGAGAAGGATTAATCTGCTTTTGTTCTTTATCATTTCATTTGCTAGTGCAAGAAGGCAGAAATAACGCCAGCTTCCCCAGCACCCCCAGCTTCCCCAGCTTCCCCTGCTCCCTACCCCACCACCAGACTCCCTGAAGCAACCCCTATGTATGCCAGCTTGGGCAGTGTAGAGACTCCTCATGCTACGTCTCTACAAGGGGTTGGGTAAACCTCACCCCCCGACTCCAAGAGTCACGCTAGGATGTTTACATAAGTTAACAATCCTAGCGTAACCATGATTAATCTCATTGAATCCACCAAAGACTACTGGAGAAAGCTTGACGAGTTAGAAGCTGCCTACAAGCGAGGCGATGTCTCCGTTGAGGAAGTTGATGTTAGAGTGGCTCAACTCATGGATGAACTCGGTCATGAACGTAGAGTAACCTTAAGTTCCATAAGGCAAAGTATACTTCGGCTTTGGCAAGACCAACGCGAAACTCTCCTTGGCTTCGCGTTTCTAGGAATTTTGACTTATGCTTGGTTCATCTTCAATTAGGCTAAGTCGGTGGAGAAAATTAACGTGAATGATACTGACTGGTATGCTGGTGGGCAATGCCCACCCTACGGCATGTCCGTTGATTTCCACCACTATACTTATACCCAGTTGTCGGAAAAATAGGTAAAGATCTCATGGAAAAAGCGACATTTGGAGCAGGCTGTTTTTGGGGAGTAGAGGCGGCATTTCGTCGATTAAAGGGCGTTACTTCTACATCCGTCGGCTATATGGGAGGACATTTTGAGAACCCTTCCTATTTGGATGTTTGTGCCAGAATTACTGGACATGCAGAAGTGGTGCAAGTGGAGTATGATCCATCTCAGATTTCCTACGATGACCTGCTGAATGTCTTTTGGTCAATTCATGACCCTACCCAATATAATCGTCAGGGACCCGATCGCGGCGAGCAATACCGCTCGGTTATATTTTTCCACAATCCTGACCAGGAGAAAATAGCCAGAGAATCAAAGCGCAAGCTTCAGATGTCTGGTAAGTATGACCAGGATATTATGACTGAAATCAAACCCGCTTCTGATTATTATTTAGCTGAAGATTACCATCAGCAGTATGACGAGAAGAAAGGACGACCTTGATTGTCATTTGGGTTCGTAGTAAGGGCTTTAGCCCTATCTTTTGTTGGGTTTCATTCTTCAACCCAACCTACAACTTCAAGGAAATCTGGTAACATCTTTCACGCATCATGGCATCACCGAATCAGGAAAAATATACCATTGCTTCCCCAGCTCCCCCAGCTTCCCCCGCTCTCCCTCACCACAACACTTATTCATCAGCCCCTAACTGGGTTGGTTTTCTAGCTGGATGACGACTTTAACGTTATACTCCTCTTCAAACACGACTTTTTTATCCTCTAAACTCCAAACTTCTAAGGCACAGGTATCATTGGGATCTACAGGTGTCAGACGCAAACACAATTCTTTGTCCTCTGATGTATAGTGGCAGCGGATTTTAGAAATTGCCCCAATCTGTCGGCGATCTAGAGCAACAGCTAAACGTAATAAAGGACTGATTTGTTTGACTAAATGCCGATAGTATTTGTTGGGTAAATTACTGTAATTGTCGTGCTTTTTCTTGGGGGAACTCCTGCGATGGTAGCGAGCCAGGTTAGCAATCACTTCAATTTCAATATCGGTAAAACCCAGTAATTCCCCGTTGCGAATCAGGTAATAGGAATGCTTATGATGTGAAGAATGACTCACATACAAACCACAATTGTGCAAAATTGCCGCCGCCCACAACAATTCTCGTGCTTCGGTTCCCCAATTGTGTAGCTGTCCTTTGGTTTGATTAAATAAGCTGACGGCAAAGTTAGCCACCCGTTCACTAGAGGCTAAATTAACGTGATACTTTTGCGCGACTTTAATGATATTGCGTTTGCGAACTTCGCCTTGATACCGAAGTCTGTCTTCTATTAAGCCTTGGGAAAGCATCCAGTCTACGATGACTCCCTCTCGCAAGGCGCGTTCCCCAACGGTGAGAGACTCGATGTCTAAAACCGTCATGGTTTCTAATAAAATAATCGCACCCGCAACGATAATTTCTGCCCGTTTCTCCGAAAGTCCGGAGAGTTTTTCCCGTTCAGCGCAGGTGAGTGCGGTGAGTTGTTTGACGATATCTTTCAAATCATTGCGGTTGAATTCATAACCATTGAGGGGACTGGGTATTTCACCCAATTTGTCTTTGGCGTGAAGGGCGGCTAGGGTTTCAATTGTACCTGAGGTTCCGACTAAACGGGGCTTTTCTCCGGGTTCTATATTGGCTAAGATATCTTCAACCGCACGTTCAAGTCGTCCCCGAATATAGGCTTGCAAGAATTGAAACTCGCGATCGCTAATCGGATCGGTGGTAATGAATTCACGGGTCAAGCGTACAGCGCCGACTTTGGTGCTGGTGAGGGAACGAGGGGCGTGACTGTCGCCTAAGATTAATTCCGTGGAACCGCCGCCGATATCGATGATCAGGTGAGGCTGGTTATTAAATTCCATTCCCGACAAGACGCCCAGATAAATCCGCCGCGCTTCTTCTTGACCGGAAATCAGGTTGACAAATAACCCTAATTGTGAATCAACTTGCTGTAAAAAGGCGCGTCCATTGGGGGCTTCCCGTACCGCACTCGTCGCCACAGCAACCAGCTGATCCGCCTGAAAACTTTTCGCTAACTCCTGACAACGTTGCAACGCCGCGATCGCACGTTTGATGGCTTGGGGGGTTAAATTTCCGGTGTGGGGATCACGTTCCCCCAGTCGCACCGTATCTTTTTCTTTGGCGATAATCGTAAACGAAGGAAGCGTGGGGTCAATCCGGACGATGACCATGTGAATCGAATTCGTGCCAATATCAATGGCAGCCAGAATTCTCTCAGTGTCTGTGGTTGGAGTCGAAACTCCTGCTGAATTCCCTTTGGCAGCTAAATCGATCATTCTTGTATTCGGGATTACAACTCTAGCCGTGATGCTATTGACAACGATAACTTTAAATCTGGTCAAATTGACAGTAGGGGTTTGGGTGGGGGTTTGGGAACCAAACCCCTACTATGGAAATGGTATGGTTCTGCCCAATTTAGTGAAGACTAGATAAAAAACCCGATTCTCTATGCTGACCGAACAACACCCTCCCTCAATACCAACTTGGCTCGCGATCGCGCGGCTTTTGCGCTGGGATAAACCAGCCGGACGCTTAATTTTAATGGTTCCCGCGCTGTGGGCAGTTTTCTTAGCCGCCCAGGGTACACCCCCGATTCCCCTCGTCGGTGTGATTATTCTGGGAACCTTAGCCACGAGTGCGGCGGGTTGTGTAATCAACGACTTGTGGGATCGCGATATTGATCCCAAAGTCGAACGCACCAAAGAACGTCCCTTAGCCTCTCGCGCCTTGTCTGTACAAGTTGGCGTGGTGGTGGTGTTAGTGGCGATGAGTTGTGCAGGTATCCTCGCCCTGTATCTCAACCCCTTCACCTTTTGGCTATGCGTCGCCGCCATTCCCGTGATTGTATTTTATCCATCCGCCAAGCGCGTTTTTCCGATTCCTCAGTTGGTATTATCCATCGCTTGGGGGTTTGCGGTTTTAATCAGTTGGAGTGCGGTTACTGGGAACTTACAACCCGCCACTTGGTTTTTGTGGGCAGCAACGGTAACGTGGACGTTAGGCTTTGACACTGTTTATGCGATGTCAGATCGAGAGGATGACCAGAAGCTTGGGGTTAAGTCTAGCGCCTTATTTTTTGGAGACTACGCCCCGGAAGCCGTTGGTCTATTTTTTGCCGCTACGGTGGGATTTTTGGCGAGATTGGGGTGGGTGATGCAGCTACACTGGGGCTTTTGGATTGCTTTAGGTGTAGCCGCGATCGGGTGGATTTGGCACTATACGCGACTGCGCCAAGCCGATATTCCAAAACCCGTTTATGGGGAAATTTTTCGCCAAAATGTCTGGATTGGTTTTGTGTTACTGGCAGGGATGATTCTGGGTTTGGTTTTTTAGGGATAAGTATACCAAAAGGCAGAAGACAGCAGGTGATTGATTCCTGATAAGCTGATGGGCATTGAAATTGTGTTCCCGGTTCCTCGGTCCCTGTTGCCTTTTAAGTCTTCAAGCTTGGGTTTCCGGTGAATTAGCCCGGGCTTGGGGTAATGAAGAGTTCGGTCAGTTTGTCCCACCCAAAGAACTCTGTCTCGCCGCCGAACAACATGATATTGGCTGGTTGTTGTGGGAACAAGCGCCCACGCTCAACCCCGAAACTGGCTATCCCTATCGCTTTACTGAACTCCCAACCCAAGTCCATATCGATATTTGGACGGGTGCGAAACAGCTAGCAATGCCTTGGGGGAGGTATGTTACGTTATTCGTTTCACTGCACGGTACTGGGCTATATGAGCGCTATCGAAGTTGGCAGAAAAACCCGGAGTCTAGGCGAATTGTACAGGAATTTCTTAACAGTGAGTATGCCTTTCAAGAACAGCTTATTGCTACGTTGAACAATGACGCCCATTATGTCCCTTATGTGACACCAGAAGTGATCAAGCGCAACCAAAAACTGGTAGCGACTTGGGATGCTCTTTCACTAATTTTGTGTCAGAATGTGTCAGGTGAACAGCAGGTTGAGCAGGTTCCTACGGCTGATGGTGAAACTGTACTGACGTTGACTCATGTTAATGATGATCCTCATCAGATGATTGTATCTCCTTGGCCCTTTCAGGAGAGTGAGGTAACGCTGGTTTATGAAGGACGGCTATTACGAGAAACATTTACAGATGAGATGGCGATGCAAGAAGCGTTGAGGCGCGATCGCGGGCTAACTCTCACCACTATTCTGAAACCAGAGTAGGTTTCAGACAATTTTCTTGTTTAACGTGTCACACGCAGCTTCTGGTATAAGTGTTGAATTATAGCGGTTTCCCCGCTGATGAGGTTACAGTTGGGTTAAAACTAAGTACAACTTTGCACGTTAAAGGAACCATCATGGCTAAAATAATTTCTTTGTTTAACAACAAAGGTGGTGTAGGCAAAACAACTACTATTTTTAATCTGAGCGCATCACTGGCAGCAGCAGGTAAAAAAAATCTTTTAATTGATTTTGATCCTCAGTGTAATCTTTCTATTGCAACAATTGGATATGATGAATTTGCTGACTATCTTCAAAGAACAGAATATTTTCCATTTGGAAAGACAATTCGAGCTTTCGCTCAGCCATCTCTTCAACCTACCCAAAAGAGTGAAACTTACATTACTCAACCTAAATATCAAAAGGATACCATCAATAATAAAGTTAATACAATTTATGAACAGATTATTATAGATATAGTCCCAGGAGATTTTTGGCTTAATAGTTTTGCTGACATACTTACTGTCGGTACAGATGTAGTACAAGGTACTGGTCTGTATAGATTTCTTGTACCATTTCTTCTCGTGGATCATCTTAAAGAAGCATCTGGCAAAGTTTACGATTATATTTTGATTGATTTACCTCCATCATTTAATACACTTGTCCGTTCGGCTTTATATTGTTCAGATTATTTCTTAGTTCCTTGTACTCCTGATTCATTTTCAGCCTACTGCGTTAGTCTTGAAGCGCATCTATGGCAGACAGACCTAACTGACAAGCCTCCTGAAAGGCATTTGCAATCAGCGATTCCTCCGCTTTAGCCCAGTGAGTCACAGCATCAAAAAAGGCTTTATAAAAGGCGGCTTCAAGTGTTTTCGCTTTCTCGGCTAAACGACGATGCAACGATTTCGACATCCGCAGGAGTAGCTTACCACTGTAGGTATCATCCGTACTGGGTAAAGGAATTTCATCTCCAGCTTCATAAGCTGTCTCAATCCATAACTCTCGCGCCTCGTTTATGTTTGCGATCGTCTCATCCAACGTTTCACCTTGAGTCAGACATCCAGGCAAATCTTTAATCTGAGCTACATATCCCCCCTCTGGATCGGGGTAAAGTGTTACTGGATACTGAAGATTCAAATAATAGTCCAATGGCTGCTTCTCACTCAGCTTGTTCTTCTGGTTCAGTGTCTTCATCGCTCCATTCCTCCAAGTTCAATAACTCAACGATTTGCTTGACATAAACCGCTTCTAAAAGTCTGGACACATCTACCCACAAGTAGACAACCTTGGACAAAACTCAGCGGTATAAGTTTATACTAGCGCTTGCTTTTAGTGCGTTGCCGCTTCCCTGTTGAGGGTTGACCAAAAACTCCCAGTTAGAG